>VMSR01000266.1 GCA_013792075.1 Desulfobacula sp. | reverse complement strand
TAATTCCCCGCGTTCCCTTGCCGGCCAGCTATCCTATCGATGGGGAGGGGGGCGATTATTCAGGGATGCTTTTAACCCTTTCTTTTACGCTTTGTAAAGAAAACAGACACCCCCACACTATTTAGACAGATCTTGTTATTTTAAAACAGCAGATTTAGAGTGTTTCTGTCGCCACCATTGGTTCCTTTTGAAGGGATGCCATTCTCGTTTTGCACTCCTATCGTTTTGATGCGGGTTTGGTATAATAATTGCTCTAACTCATTTTTATGATTTTAATTCGGATAAATTGAAACCTATCTGATGTTCTTGACTCAAGAACATGGGTGAACCATAAAATCTGTGCCGCCATTTTAAATTGTGTTTTAAGAAGGAGGGTTGAAATGACAAAAGGACAATCCAAGCCAATAAAAAATCGAAAAAAAGTCGAATTTCTATTGTACGCCCCCCACGCAAGTGAAGTTTTGCTTATGGGAGACTTTAACAACTGGAAGGGTGAAAAACACCCGATGAAAAAGAAAAGTATGGGTGCCTGGGAAAAGACATTGATGCTCAACCCCGGCAACTATGAATACAAGTATATTGTTGACGGGCACTGGCAGGAAGATCCTGCAAATCGCCCGACCCGGATGAACGCGTTTGGGACCTATAACAATTTGCTCACCGTGGCAGAATAAATGGTACTTTAAAATACCAAGGGAGAAACCACAGATGAATTCACCAGAAAAAACCTATAAATCGGGAGATTATGGAAAAAAACGGTTGGATGTAGCTGCCTGGGTAGACGGGTATATTAGAACATGGAGCAAAGATCAGGTGGATAAAAAAACGGTATTGGCAAAACCTTTGGTACATCCTAGTATTTGTTTTTCACGGAAAATCGGTGTGGGAGCCCTGGAAATTGCAGATCTTCTGGCTGAAATCATTCATTTCCGTGTTGTTGATAAAGAAATTTTGGAATTCGTGGCCAAAGATACCACCTTGACACAAAAGATAATTGAATTTTATGATGAGCGGTATCCTGGCAAAACCAGCGAGCTGTTCTCCATGCTCACCAGCGAAAAAGCATTTCTTAAAAGCGATTATGCAAGACAATTGGTCAAGACGGTCATGGCGCTTTCGGAGATGGAACCCACCATTTTTGTCGGCCGGGGAACCCATTTGATTTTGCCCCGCCATAATGTTCTGTCGGTAAGATTTCTATGCAGTAAGGAATACCGGGTTGACAGACTGGCCAATATGCTGAGTATCAGCACGCTGGAGGCCCAGACACGGTTAAGTATTATGGATAGTGAACAGCATGAATTTTTCAAAACAGTTTATGGTAAAAAAGAAACATCAGCTGACGAGTTTGATCTGGTTATCAACAGGGACCATATTAAAGGCGTATATCAGGCTGCCCAAATAGTGGCATGTGCCTATGAACAAAAATTCGGATTGGAAAAACAAAACAGATGAATCACCACTAGAAAACCGGTTTTAGAGGAGAAAACAATTCGCCACTGCATTGAAACAAAAAAGGGCCGGGTTCATATTGAGTCGAGACCAACTCCGGATCGCATTTGCGCTTTGATATTTGCCTCTGATTTTACAAGGCATGAACATTATACGCCCATTTACACCCGGAAAGAACCACTGGAAAATTTTGTGGAGAAGGGGGGGCATGTCGCACTTGCCATTTTGAACAACACTACCATTGTGGGATTTTCGGTCCTGGATTATCCCGACGAAAAAGAGCGATGGGCAAGCTTAGGAGGGCAGATTGCAATGGAGCTTAAGGCTGTTGAAGTGTTAAGGGAACTTAGAAATAACTCCCTTGCACGCCTGCTTCTTACGCATCTTTTCTCCGATACCCAATTGGAGGAAAAAATTGTCTATCTTGCGGCCTATTCCTGGACATGGGATCTTGCCTATTCAGGCCTTTGTGTTCAGTCCTATAGAAATATGCTGATCTGTCTTTATGCCAGCTTCGGATTCATAGAGTATACGACCAATGAGCCCAATATTTGTTTAAAACCTGAAAATATTTTCATGGTAAGAATGGGGAAAAACGTTTGTCAAAAGATCCGGGAAAAGTTTAAATGGTTGCGTTTTGACATCCTTTTTTAAGGAATCCCAATAAATAAACCCTTCCAAAACAGGATACAGATGAACGCAGATTTTAAGGACTGTTCGTCTGTGTCCCTCTGCGTCCCATGAAAGAAAAAATACACGGCATCAGAATTCATGAAGATGGAGGCATATTTTCTTCAGGTGTCAGGTTTTTTTACAGAATGAAAACTTAAATCTTAGAAGTTTGCCATAAATACTTTATCGTCACAAGACATTGGGGCCCGGAAGAGACCCCTGGACCACGCTTTGGAAATATTTCAAGGGAGTGGCACAACACTTGCTTTTGCAGAGATTGAAGCAAGGAAAGCCCAGCCATTCTGGGTCAGACAAGTTTTTTTACGCTAAATTAAGGAGTTGCCAGATGAATAAAAAAATACATAAGATCTTGGCCTGTGTTGATTTTTCAGATTATTCTCCGTCTGTATTGGAATATGCGGCGGCACTGGTGAAGGATTCCCAGGTTCTGGTTTATAACGTCATTAACCAGAATGAAGCCTATTCCATTGGAACCGCCAGTCTATACGCACCAAGCCCCACCCTTGTTCAAGAAGATATAAAGGATATGGAAAAAGAAAGGACAAAGCGGCTGCATGAGCTGATAACAGAACATTCCCCTGAAGCTGCCCCACGGATGAACATTAAGATTGATGTGGGGATGCCATCGGAACAGATATTAAAAACCATTGATGCAGAAGGTATTGATTTGGTCATACTGGCCAACAAAGGTCGGGGAAACATTTCAAGATTTTTGTTTGGAAGTACTGCTGAGAAAGTGTTTCGGCACTCCCCGGTTCCGGTAGTCAGTGTCAGGGATCGTAAAAAATTCAAACGAGACTAATCTTCCCCTTACAGGGCTTCAATCGTTTCCAGGGAAACGGCATGCTATTTTTTGGATGGTAGACAAGGAAACATCTGCCGCCAACCCATATAATTCTGGAGGTGAAATATGCTGATCAAAGAATGGAAGAGCAAACCCGTAATTACCATAAATCGTGATGCTTCCCTGACGGATGCTGTGACATTATTTCAGACAAGGGTTATCTCCATGCTTCCTGTGCTAAAAGAGGGAAAACTTGTCGGTATCCTGACGGATGGTGACATTAAAAAGGCTTCTCCTTCAGGCGCCACGACCCTGGACAGATTTGAAATTAACTCACTCATGGATACGCTTCCGGTTGAATCGATCATGTCCAAACCTGTTGTTACCATCGGCTCGGACCATACCGTTGACGAGGCTGCCGGAATCATGTTGAGCAAGGCAATATCCGGAATGCCGGTGATCGATACCACAGGAAAAATAGAGGGGATTATTACAAAAAGTGATATTTTCAGGTGTTTTGTCTCTTTTACAGGGGTATCAAATAAAGGTCAGGTTTTTGCGTTTAATCTCCAGGACAGGCCCGGTATCATAAAAAAGTTAACCGATATGATCGTACAGCATGGCGGCCGGCTGTGCAGCATCATGACCTCTTACGATGATATAGAAGACGGGTTTAGAAAAGTATTTTTCCATACATTTGATATTGATTGTGACAGGTTCGACAGTCTTGTGGAAAAATTTTATGAATCGGGCCAGCTGTTATATGCGGCGGATCTGTCAAGGGGATTTCGGAAGATATATTAGAAGGCCAAAGGAGGATTTGGGATGATTAAAATTAAAAAGATTTTAGCCTGCGTTGACTTTTCAGAGTATTCGTTGATGACACTGGAATATGCTTTGGAATTGGCCCAGGAAGGCCCGATGCAAATTGTTGTTTTCAATGTTATCAACCAGAGGGATATAAATGGAGTGGAAAAGCTGGCCGCCTATTTTCCCAATAAAGTGAGTGTGGAAGACTATGTGAGCGATTTGAAAAAATACAGACACGAAAAGATGCAAATTATGATAAACGAAACGGTTTTGGATAAAAAGACAATGCTGGAAATAAAGATCGATACCGGTATCCCATACGAATGCATCTTAAATGCAGTTGATACGGAAGATATAGACTTGGTTGTAATGGCGAACAAAGGCCGGGGAAATATTGCAAGGGTTTTATTTGGAAGTGCTGCTGAAAAAGTGTTCCGACATTCACCGGTTCCCGTTGTCAGTGTCCGGGATCGTAAAAAATTCAAACAGGAGAAATAAAATGAAAAGACAGATTAAAAAGATCCTTGTGGCTGTCGATTTTTCTTCCTATTCCAAGGCGACCCTGGAGTCTGCATTTGAAATTTCAAGGATCACAAAATCCCAGATACTGGCCATCAATATTATCAACCAAAAGGAAATTGAGTCGGTTGAAATAGCGGTTAATTCAAAACGTCCCGGTTCTTTTTTGCTGACAAAACACCTTTCAGAAGAAATGGGCAGGCGTCAATTAAGATTAAAAGCCCTTATTAAAGGAATTCTGGGAATGGAAAAATTGTCGATCAAAACCCTCGTTGGATTTGGTGTGCCTTCTGTGGAAATTTTAGAGGCTGTTGATCGTGAAGATGTTGACCTTTTGGTTTTCGGACCCAAGGGGCGGACCAATCTCCGTATGTTTCTTTTCGGAAGCGTGGCAGAAAAATTATTCAGGCATTGTCCGGTGCCTGTTTTGAGTTTAAGGTCACAACCAGAATGAAAAAAGCACGAGTATCCGTTTTCTTTACAATACGAGAACTGAATTTTTGATGTGTGCAATAACTATTTTTTCCTAACAATAAGGAGCCATGGGATGAATAAAAAAATAAATAAAATTTTGGCCTGTGTTGATTTTTCAGAATACTCTTTGATGGTCTTGGAATATGCCGTTGAACTGGCAAGGGATTCAAATACGCAAATTTTAGTTTTAAATGTTATTCACCAGAGAGATATTCATGGAATTGAAATGGCTATCGGTCATTTTCCAGGAAATTTTTCAAGTGGACTTGGTGCGGAGGATTATGTCAAGGATCTGAAAAAAGACAGGAATGAAAGCTTGAAACAATTGATAAAGGATAATTTTTTTGCAGAAAAATCAAAGATGAGCCTAAAAATTGATGTGGGCATTCCCTTTGACTGCATCCTGAAAAATATTGAAACGGAAAATATTGATCTGGTTGTAATGGCCAACAAAGGCCGGGGAAATGTGTCGAGGGTTTTGTTTGGAAGTGCTGCAGAAAAGGTGTTCCGCCACTCTTTGGTGCCGGTTGTCAGTGTCAGGGACAGAAAACTATTTAAAAGGGAGAAATAAAAATGTCGGATAATACAAACAAAATTCTTGTGGCCCTTGACGGATCTGAAAGAGCATTCAGAACCATTAAATATCTTTGTACATTTAAACCGTTTCTTAAAAAAGAACTGGTGTTGCATAATATTATTACCAAGGTTCCAGAGTCGTATTATGATTTGAAAAGAGAACCGGGCTGCCACAAGGCAACGTCTGCGGTCCTTGCATGGGAACTTGGGTACAAAGGGCAAATGAAAGCATTTATGGAGAAATCTCGAATGATGCTCATTGCCGCAGGGTTCAAGCCGGAAGCAATTACCACGGTGATAGCCGAAAGAAAAAAAGGGATCGCCAGGGACATCATGGATGAAGCCCAGAAAGGATATGACGCGCTTTTGATCAGAAGACGCGGCGGCGCCCAAAAATTTTTACCCCTGATCATGGGCAGTGTTTCAACAAAACTGGTTGAAAAATTAAACACGCTTCCGGTGATGCTGGCAGGGGTGCAAAAGGTGAATCATTCCATTCTCATTGCCGTTGACGGATCAGAAGGGGCAAAAAGGGCAGTTGGATTTGTGGCCAAAATGATAACAGGTTCCGAGTGCAGGGTTGTTCTGTGCAGTGTGCTCAGGGATTTTGATGTGTATGGTGACACGGACATGCAAATATCAGATGACCATATCTCGGCAGTCTGGGGAGAAATTGAGACAGCCGTGGCCGAAGCCAAGCAAATTCTCGAAAATGCCGGTATCCAGAAACAAAACATTGGAACAAAACTCATAAAGGGCGCCAAAAGCCGTGCCGCTGCAATAGTGGAAGCGGCCAAGGAAGAAAATTGTGACACCATTGTTTTTGGCAGAAAAGGAAAATCCGAGGTGAGTAATTTTGATATCGGCCGGGTTCCCTGGAAAGTCATTCACGGTGCGAAAAAAATGACAGTGTGGATGGTGCCATAGAATAAGGATGTTTGTAGTGTCTTCATGCAGGGGATAAAGGTGTTTCTGTTTGCAGCAAAGGAAGGGGTGAAGGATGAGCACTATTCATTTACAAAGACTGTTTAATCCAAAATCCGTGGCAGTGATCGGGGCCAGTGAAAAATCTGGTTCCGTGGGATTCTCGATACTCAAAAATCTCGTACAAAGTGGGTTTAAAGGCGATATTTTCCCTGTTAATCCCAAGTATAAGCGGCTCATGGGGCTTGCCTGTCTGTCCAGTGTTCAGGAGATCGTATCCGGTGTGGACCTGGCTGTGATTGCAACCCCCATACATACGGCACCCGAAATTGTTGAGGCCTGTGGCAGGAAAGGTTTTGCCGGAGCTGTCATCGTATCCTCCGGCGGCCGGGAAATTGGAGAAAAAGGGCAAAAAATTGAAGCCCGGATACTGGAAAAAGCCCGAGAATACAATATGAGAATCATCGGGCCCAACTGCCTGGGTATTGTAAACACCTCCTGGTCTTTAAATGCCAGCTTTGCCCATTTGCCCCCCCTGCCCGGGAAAATTGCTTTTCTGTCCCAAAGCGGTGCTGTCTGTACTTCTGTTCTGGATATGGCCCTTCGGGAAAATGTGGGGTTCAGTCATTTTGTCAGCCTGGGTTCCATGGTAGATGTTGATTTTGCCGATATGATTGATTATCTGGGTTCCCTGAACACTGTGGGAAGTATTGTCATGTATATGGAGAATATCACCCATATTCGAAATTTCATGAGCGCTGCCCGTTCGGTTTCACGGCTCAAGCCCATTATTGTCCTCAAATCCGGCAGATCAAAAGCCGGAGCAAGGGCAGCAGCATCCCATACCGGTGCCATGGCAGGTGAGGATGCTTTTTATGATGCGGCTTTTCAGCGGGCAGGCATTTTGCGGGTCACTGAATTTGAAGAATTATTTGATTGTTCGGAGTTTCTGGCAAAACAGCCCCGGCCTTCCGGCCCCGGCCTCGCCATTATAACCAATGCCGGGGGGCCCGGTGTCATGGCGGCAGATGCCCTGGCATCCCATGGAATGGAACCCGCATCGCTCAGCCAGGAAACCCTTGTACTCCTGGATCGGGTGCTGCCTGGCAACTGGAGTAAGGGCAATCCCATAGACATATTGGGGGATACGGGTCCTGCCGCTTATCTGGAAACCGCAAAAATTATTGCACAAGCCCCTGAAACCAATGGATTGCTGCTGATATGTTCTCCGGCAGGCACAATGGATACCCTGGGTCTGGCAGAATCTCTTATACCGGAAATAAAGACATCCACTTGTCCTGTTTTTACAGCCTGGATCGGGGGCGACAATGTGCTTAAGGCAAGACAGGCATTTAATCAGGCCGGTATTGTCACCTATGATTCAGCGGAACAGGCGGTAAGGGCCTTTAAAAATCTGTATCAATACGGCCGGAATATTGAAATGCTCCATGAAATACCTGTCCGGAAAGATGTCCGGCTTATTATCGACAGAACGAAAGCCCAAAAAATCATCTGGGAGGCCGGGGCCAAAGGAGGACAAAGCCTGCTGGAACCCCAGGCAAAAGATCTGCTGACTGCCTATGGAATCCCTGTCAATGCCACCCTGATTGCCGCTTGCGCGGAAGATGCCCTTAAGATGGCAGAACAAATGGGATATCCGGTTGTGTTGAAGATTTGTTCAAACGATATTTCCCACAAATCAGATTGTAACGGGGTTGCCCTGAATCTTAAGACCCCCGAAGCCCTTAAAACAGCCTATGCAAAGATCATGGAAAATGCCAGGGCCTTTGCCCCTGATGCAGACATTAAAGGGGTATCGGTTCAGGCAATGTTAAATGACCCAGATTATGAGCTGATCATCGGGGCAAAAAAAGACATAAATTTCGGGCCGGTGATTCTTTTTGGTACGGGAGGTGTTCTGACCGAGGTGTTTGCGGATGTGTCAATGGGGTTGCCGCCCCTGAACCATTCCCTTGCAAGGCAGATGATTGAACGAACAAAAATTTCAAAGGTAATAAAAGGGTTCAGAAATATTTCACAGGTGGACATCACCCAGCTGGAAGAACTTTTGATACGGACAGGAAGACTTGTGACCGATTTTCCCGAGATTACAGCCCTGGATATAAATCCGCTTATGGTAAAAGACGGTAAAATTGTTGCTGTGGATGCAAGGGTTCATATTGCTCCGTCCCAGACGATTTCTCCCATGCATCTGATTATCAGCTCCTATCCATGGGAATGTGAATTAAGGACTTCTACTGTGGATGGGCATGGGTTTTTCATCCGTCCCATTCGCCCTTCTGATGCGGATCTGTTGATTGATCATTTTAATTCCCTGTCCAAAAGAAGTATTTATATGCGTTTTTTTTCACCCTTGAAACAATTGTCCAAACAGATGCTGATCCGATTGACACAGATTGATTATGATCGAGAAATCGCACTTGTGGCGTTGATGGGAAAGGATCAGGACCAAAAAATGGTCGGGGTATGCCGCATTATCTCCTATCCCGATGGAACCCATGCGGAATTTGCCCTGGCCATAAGCGATGAATGGCAGGGAAAAGGGATCGGTGCTTCTTTGCTCAATCAATGTCTTGCAGCAGCCCGGAATAAGGGCTTAAAGCAGATAATAGGACTTGTGCTGGCAGAAAACACCCAGATGCTGAAACTGGGGAAAAAACTGGGGTTTAAGATCAACAGGGTTCAAGACAGTTCTGAATATGAATTGATTATTGAATTGATTTAATGAAGGTGATATATAAAATTCTTTTGGAAATTACGAACTAAAGGATTTTTTTGGAAAAATTTAAGATAGGGCACTTTTTCTTTGATAAAAGGGATCATGAACTGATCGGGATTGTCAATTCTGTTTACGATGCCGACACCACCCTTGGGTATACGCGCAAATCCTATTATCCCTTTTTCCATCCGTTGGGGATCAAAGAACTGGCGGAGTCCAAGGGGCTTCGCACGGCCTATGCCATTGCTAATCTCCTTGAATCCATGGAAAGGGGGGCGATTGAAAATCGCCTTCAGGCATTGGCGGCATTGAAAGATGAGGTGCTCAATACTGCCGGCGGCTCCATGCCGAAAAATACAGCCCGGATACTTCTCCAGATCATGAAGGAACTGGTAAGGGCCAAGGGCAACGATTCCCTCCAACTGCAATTGGCCCATACCTTCCGCATGGCCGCCTTTGGCAAACCCCGGGTGGTCAGGAAATTGCTCAAGTACTATCATCTTTTGGAGATGCCCGAAGAATGGAATCAGATTTCCTTTGACGATCATGTGCATGATGCCAATACCTCGGGCCGCAAATCCCCCACCCATCTGATTATGGACGCATGGATAAAAGGGATCCGGCGCCTGCGGGTGATCTATTATCATTGTATTGAACCCAGGTTTGCGGCAGAACTGATAGAAGCTGCCAGGATCATGGAAATAGATCTTCGCATCGGCATCGAATTCTGGGCTCGGTACCGGGATCGTTTCATATCCTTTATCTGGGTATCCCGGGGACTTCCCGATGCAGAGGCCTTCCTGTGTTTCCTTGCCGAACCCCACGTGGCCCATTTCATGGAACAGGGTAAGATTGTTTTAAAGTACCAGGAAAAATATGTATTAGACCTCCTGAATGCTTTCAACGGGCAATACCTGGATGACATGTGCCAAAATTTCGATATAGAATTGCCACGGCTTTGCCCTGAAAAATTTTTAAAATTTGCTTCTCCCGGACTGCCGTCAATTCCGCATCTTGGAGAATACATTCATTCGCTGGCTGTCACTGGGATGAAATTTCGCATTGAAGCGCTGAATCAGTCTTTTGGCCTGGCCGATGCCAAAGAACAGCAGGAAATTCAGAATTTGGTGGAACGAATGGACCGGTTCTCCACCCAGGACGTTATGGCCACCTATCTGAGTCCTGCACAATATCCGGATATCCTTCATCCGTTTACCATCAGCAATGATCCGAATGTTCCGGACAGACTGAAATTGAGCTTCCAGGAGTTGTTTCAAAAGATTGGGCAGCTTCACCATGATTTCAGGATAACCCTTAAACTGGGTGACCTGAAACCCGAAGATGTTCTTGAGATTCTGTATGAGGGAAACGGCCAGATTACCCGGCTTGAAATCATCAATTTAAAGGATTTTATTGCCGGCAAAACAGCTCACCTCCTTTCCGTCAATGAGCTTCAGGAGGCCATTAATACCGGAAGTCTGTTAAAATTAAAACGGGTGGTCCGACAAATTAAAGTGTCCATAGAACAGGCCGGATATGCGGATCAATCAGACCGGATGAAAAAATTGTCCAATATTCTCTATGATATTGATGCCCTGAAAAACATGTATATGATACGGCCACTCAAATCCAGGATAGGAAGCGATTCAACCGGTAAATCCCACCAGGCATACGGAATGGGGTTCGGTCTTGTCGACACCCTGTCCTCCAGGGCCATGAATGAAATCCGCAACAATATCGGCAATCGGATGATTCTTCCGGCCAGCATCAATGTGAGCCAGCGCATGACCTCCTTTCCGGCAACTGAGATAAGCCGGGGGTTCAAATGGATGATGAATGCGTTCAAATGGCTGCCGGGCCTTGATCAAATCATGCCCTTAAAAAAGAAAGAATGGGTATTTGAGTCCTTTTCCCTGGACATGAAAAGCCGTGGCAATATCGTTACCCTTGGCGGAATCCAAAAAAACAATAGAAACGGTTTGGGCCTTGAGGTATCAATCGCTGAAAAAAGCACCCAAAAAAAATCATGGAAAAACCTCAATACAAAGTTTAAAAATTGTCTAAAAATTCTGATTGGTTTCATTCCTGCATTTATTTGTTTTTCCCTCACCAAAGACTGGTGGTTCCTGGCCTATTTCGGTGCATTTATCTGGTTTGGTATTACCGGTTTCAGGGTTATTTTACAATCGGTTCTGGGCGGTGGCGGAATCAATCGATCTTCCCTGCTCAAATGGAACGATTATGTCAGCTGGGAAAGGCTGACAGACGCATTGTTGTATACCGGCTTTTCCGTACCGCTTCTGGATTATGTGGTTAAAACCCTTCTCCTTGAAAGGACGTTTGGTATAACCGTGACATCCAGCCCATTGATCCTCTATTCTGTGATGGGGCTTGCCAACGGGATGTATCTTTCCTCACACAATGCCTTTCGCGGGCTGCCCAAGGGGATGATAACCGGGAATTTTTTCAGGAGTATTCTGGCCATTCCGGTTGCGGTTCTTTTTAACAGCCTGATTGGCGCGATATTGATATTTTTCAACACCCCGGGGGTTGATCTTGTTCTTCAAAAATGGGCTGCTATTATTTCAAAAGCCGCTTCCGATAGTGTGGCGGGCGTCATTGAAGGAACCGTTGACCGATTTCAGAACATGGATCTTAGAAAACGGGATATTCAAAAAAAATTTTCAGACCTGTTTGAAACCTATTCCCGGCTGGAACTTCTTTTTCCTGAAACCGAGGAACTCAAGATCCTTGAGAAACCCAACTTATTGTTTTGCAGCAGAAATTCTGAAGTAACGGATCTAACGGTCATGATCATTATCAATTCCCTGGACTTGTTTTATTTCTGGATGTATCTGCCAAGGGCAAGAATGACAATGCTGGATATGGTGTCGCGACTGACGCCGGAAGAAAAAGCCATATTTTTGCAGTCCCAGAAAATGCTGGAACATGAACAATATATCAGCCGGCTTTTTGTGGATGGAATCCTAGGCAGGAATTTTTCCAGGCCCTTGTCTTTTTACCTGACCACCTATAAGACCTATCTTACAGCCATCAAACGAATCGATCAGGATACGTTCAGCTAGCCACGGTTTTTCGGAGTGACCTGTTTTGTTTACAAGGAGATTTGTTTTTTTACAATGTGTAAAAAAAACAGACAGTTTGAGCTGTTTTGTCAAAGAACTTTACACAGTGTAAAATCTTATTGTTTCAGGTGTTTATGGATAGTTTGGCCTTGTTTTTCCACCTGGCATATTTTTTGATATAAGTTTTTCTGCACATTCGGATGTAAACTAAAAAACGAATCAAAAAGGTGAAAAAGGAAAAAGCGGAATGGAAGAATCCTCAACAGAACGAAAGGTTTTTTATCAGATATTGACCCGGAAAATAATGGTTCTGATACTGGTTGTTTCGTTTTTTCCCATGGTGTTGACAACAGGGATCCTTTTTTATCGATTTCACCTGACATATACGGATAAAATCCAGGCCCATATTTCAGAACTGGTTCAGAAGCATACCCAGAATATCGACACTTTTTTGTTGGAAAAATTAGGCAATATCCAGTATCTTGCCCGCCTGTACGATAGCACCCCACTCACCCCCCATGGGTTTTTACAAAAACACATGGAATTGTTAAAGGAAGAATACGGGGATGTGTTTACGGATTTGGGGCTGGTGGATGAAAAGGGTATCCAGTTTGCCTATGAAGGCCCGTTTAAGCTTGAGAATGCAAATTATTCAACTGCTGAGTGGTTTGTCAAGGCCAAGGGCAAGCCGTTTTTTATCAGTGATGTGTTTGTCGGTTTGAGGGGGCACCCCCATTTTATTGTTGCCGTTAAGATAAAGGCCGATGGGTCTGATTATATTTTGAGGTCCACCATCAATTTTGGTGCCTTTAACTCGCTTGTAGAGAGCATCCAGATCGGAAAAACCGGGGTTGCCTTTATCATCAACAGCAAAGGGCAGCTGCAAACCAAAACCAGCGGGGCCCAGGAACTCTCCATTCCCTCACCTGTGGTGGATCCGGATGAGTATGCAAATGACGGCACGCTCTTTGCCCAAGAGCAGGATTCTTCGGGTAAAAAATATTTGAGTGTGACCGCAATGTTTAAAAACATTGACTGGATAATGGTGTTCCGGCAGGATATAAGTGATGCCTTCCATGACCTATGGAAAACACAGCTGCTGACCCTGGGTGTCTTTGCCCTTGGATGCGGTGCCATTTTGTCGGTGGCCGTTACCCTTCCCCGGAATATTGTACGGCTTATTTCCAGTGCCGATAAAAAAAGCGAGGTCATGAACAAACAGGTGGTTGAGAGCGGTAAACTGGCCACCATTGGTGAACTTGCAGCCGGCATTGCCCATGAGATCAACAACCCGGTTGCCATCATGGTTGAGGAGGCCGGGTGGATAGAGGATCTTCTTGAAGAAGAGGATTTAAAGGGAGCTGCCAATCTGGATGAATTCAAGCGGGCCCTTACCCAGATTAACACCCAGGGAAAACGGTGCAAGGAAATTACCCATAAACTGCTCAGTTTTGCCAGAAAAACCGATTCCACGGTCAATGATGTCCAGATTAACGATGCCATAAGGGAGATTGTCTCCCTGACCGCCCAGATGGCCCGGTATAACAACGTGATTATCGAAGAAAACCTGAATGAGGGGATACCCTATATAAGGATATCTCCTTCTGAATTACAGCAGGTGATTCTGAATCTGTTGAACAATGCCATAGATGCCATGGAAAAAAGTGGGGGAATCATCAAAATTGAAACAAAAATCAGCCAACTGGAAAAAAACCACCTGGTGATTTCAATTGAAGACAACGGGCCCGGCATCCCCAAAGATAACCTTAACAGGATATTTGACCCGTTTTTCACCACCAAGGCCGTTGGAAAAGGGACGGGGTTAGGACTTTCAATTTGTTATGGTATTATTCAGAAGATGGGGGGGAAAATAGATGTCCACAGCGAGGTGGGTCTGGGGACCAAATTTCGGATATGGATACCCTTTCAGGAGGGGATAATTGAAAAAACAGAAAAAAAGAATATAACCGATTTACAAGGAGAATAAGAATGAACAACATTAAATTATTGCTGGTGGATGATGAGAAAGCATTCCTGGATACAATCACCAAGCGTCTGGAAAAAAGAGAATTGAATGTGTCTGCTGTTTACAGCGGAGCCGATGCCCTGGCTGCGCTTGAAAAAGACAAAACCCTGGAGGTGGTCATCCTGGATGTGAAAATGCCGGGAATGGACGGAATCCAGACATTGACGGAGATTAAAAAAAGCTTCCCCCTTGTGGAGGTGATCATGCTGACAGGTCATGCCACTGTGGAATCGGCCATCGACGGCATGAAGGTCGGTGCCTTTGATTATTTGATGAAACCCTGTGACCTTGATGCGCTGGTAAAAAAGGTTGAGGGTGCTGCATCAAAGAAAAGAGAACACGAAGCAAAAATTACTGAGGCCCGGATAAAAGAGATTTCAGAACGTATGGTATAGGGAAAAGAGAAAGGTCATGGATGGAAACACAAAGGACACGAAAGTGTTGAACGTTTTGTTGGTCGACGATGAAAAAGGATATTTAAATGTTCTGTCCAACAGACTGTCCAGGCGATTCATCGATGCAACAAAGGCGTTTAGCGGAACCGAGGCCATACAGATCCTGCGGAAAAAAGATTTTGATGTGGTGGTCCTGGACTTAAAAATGGAAGACATGGATGGGATAGAGGTTTTAAAGGTTATCAAACGAATGGTTCCCGACCTTCCGGTGATCATTTTGACCGGACACGGATCACAGACAGCTGCCAAGGAAGGAATCGCCTTCGGTGCCTTTGATTACCTGACCAAACCCTGCGAGCTTGTGGAACTCATGGACAAAATCCATGAGGCATATGCAAACCAGCAGAAAGGTTTAACCTCTTCTGATTAAACACAAAAAAAAAACAAGTTGGGCTGTTAAGGAGAAAATATGTTTTATAAGACAAATGGATTTAAACTCTGTCTTGCAATATTGGTAGGTGTTGTTGTGTTCCTTCTGCCAAGACCGGAAGGAACAAAATTTAAGATTACAGGCGATACAGACCAGCTTTTGGTTCAGAATTTGGCAGCGCATTTTACATTGGTTCCCGATGGAAAAAATCAAAAGGATTCATATATTGTAACGGCAAAAGCCCCGGGTACACTTGAGGCCAGTGCCAAATTTTTGGCCCAGAAGGCAAAAGAGATGGGCCTGGAAATGGTTCAGGTGGATTATGTGGACGGACTTCCGCCAAAGGCAAAACGCTTCCTGGCCATTCTGGTTGTTCTGGTCATCTTGTTTGTCATCGAGCCCATCCCCCTGGAGATAACGGCGGTTTTGATCGGGGTTTCCCTGGTCGTCTTCCAGATTACCGATGTGAAGAATGCCTGGGCCCCCTATATGCACCCGGTGGTCATTTTTATCATGTGCTGCCTGATTTTTGCCATTGCCCTGGACAAGGCCGGCATCACCAAACGCCTGGGGTATTATATCATTAAAAAAGCCGGCAACAGCATTACCCGGTTTACCTTTATGATCGCCATCGGGCTCGGGATGGCCTCTTCTTTCATGCACGATGCCGCTGCCTGTGCCATCGGAATTGTAACCATGCTGCCCCTGATGCGGGCTGCCGGCATTGAACCCCATACCAATACGGCCAAGTTCATGATGCTGTCCTTGCCCTTTGCCTGCTCTGCCGGCGGCATGGGGTCTCTGATCGGCGGCGGGCGCTGCATGGTTTCAGCCGCCTTTTTAAAAGAATTCACCGGGATCGAGATCACTTTTTTTGACTGGATTTTGTATGCCATGCCAGCGGCCATCATTACCGTTCCCCTTGCTGTATTAATCGTATACATGGTGTACCGGCCGGATCCAACCATCAAACTGCCAGCCTTTGACGAAGATCTGGGTCCCATGACAGCCATTGAGAAGAAAACCCTTGCCATTATATGTGCTTCCTTTGTGCTCTGGTTGACCAAGGGGATCCACGGCATCGATTATTCCATCACCGGTATGCTGGGAGTTGCAGGCCTTGTACTGTTCCAAGTGTTAAAATGGCGGGATATCAATGACAACCTGGAATGGGGAACCGCTCTGTTTATCTTTGGCGGCGGCATTTCCCTGGGACTTGCCATGGGATATTCCGGGGCGGCGGACTATTTTGCCAACCTGTTCTTCCCCCTGATCCAGGGAAAGGGCTGGCTGGTTCTTTTCATCGGTGTGGGTGTGTTCGGAGCCCTGGTCACCAATGCCATGGCCAATGTGGCGGCGGCCGCCTTGATTCTGCCCATCGTTATTCCCATGGCCCAGCTGGAAGGGGTTAATCCTACGATTTTAGCCCTGTGCCTGGGTATGGCCACCTCCTTTGCCATGTTGCTGGTCATCGGCTGTCCTCCCAATGCCATTGCCTATAGTTACCGGTATTTTAAATCATCGGACCTGACAAAGGTGGGCCTGGTTGCAACCCCCATTTTGTTGACGGCACTGGTTCTGGTTGCAGCTGTATGGTGGAAGATCTTGGGTTTAATTTAGGGAACCATTGATAAAAGGTGACATCAAACTGACCATGGACAGACATGAAACAATACGCCTTCTTCTGGTGGATGATGAAGAAGGCTTTAGAATGGCAATCGCCAGGAGGCTTGGAAAAAGGGGTTTTGACCTGATCCAGGCCTCCTGCGGAGAAGAATGCCTGGCCCTTCTTGGCAAATCACCTGTGGATGTGGTGGTTCTGGATGTAAAAATGCCCGGGATGAGCGGCATTGAAACCTTAAAAGCCATCAAGAAATCCCATGAAAAAATTCAGGTCATTCTTTTAACCGGTAATATTGCGGTTTCGGACGGAATTGAAGGCATCAAAGCCGGTGCCTTTGATTATCTGACAAAGCCTGTTGAAATCGATCATCTGGTCAATAAGATCAGACAGGCCTTTGAAATTATCCGCCTGGAAGAAGAAAGTCTGGAAGAGCTGGCCTATAGAGGAAAGCTGGAAAAAAAGATGGTGGATACGGAACGGCTGGTATCCCTGGGCACCATGTCCACGGGCATTGCCCATGAAATCAACAATCCCCTGGCCATTATCAATGAGTCTGCCGGGTTCATGAAAGAGGTTGTCAATTCATCCGAAATGTCCCAATATCCCCAAAGAGAGGCATTGCTCATGGGGATTGAAAAAATAGAAAAAAGTGTCAAAAGAGCCAGAAAGATCACCCATCAGCTGTTGGGGCATGTAAAAAAACAGGATGTGCAATTTTCTGAAGTGAGCCTGGAGACATTGTTGAACGACACTCTGGATCTGTTGAAAAAAGACATAAAAGACAAGCAGATAGAGGTCAAATGGGAAGTGGGCAACCTGAAAAGTATTCTCTGGAGTGATCCTTACCAGCTGCGACAGGTTTTAATGAACCTTATAAACAACGCGATCCATGCCGTGAAAGAAAAAGGGGTCATTACCCTGACCTTGTGTGAAAATCAGGACCATATTGTCTTTGAAATCAAGGACAATGGTGTGGGAATTCCCAAAGAAAACGTAAGAAAGATCTTTGATCCGTTTTTTACAACCAAATCCTTTGATGAAGGCACCGGCCTGGGATTGTTTGTGGTCCATAAGATCGTTAGCGATCTGAACGGTGAAATTGAGGTCACCAGCACCATGGGAAAAGGTGCGTGTTTT
>VMSR01000230.1 GCA_013792075.1 Desulfobacula sp. | reverse complement strand
GTATTCCCTTTAATCAAACAACCAACGTAATGGCTCATACGAAAATCACCGTTGGCTTCAAGAATACAATTTTGAGACCCAACAATTTCCTTAAATGAAAGAATGTTCTCAAAATGCTTTTCATAACCGGTCAAGGAAGTTTTATAATCCTGAAATACAGTTATGACTTCTCGCATAAATTAGACCTCGTAGATGCCTTTAATTGCAGAAATAAAGTCATTTTTTTCAAGTCTTTTTATTTGTGAAGTTTTTTGGTCAATAAATTTATCTGTAATGATAGCCGCTACATTCTTACTGTCGTTGTAAAAATATTCCATTAAAAGTGGAATTATTTTATAGTACCAGGTTGTATAAAGCGCCCGGTAGTTAAAAATCTCAAGAAAATAAGAGTGCCCGATTCGATGATCCCGATCATAGTGTTTTTGTATACCCACGTTCAGTTTATAAAGAAGTTTTGCCAAATCGATTTCTTTGTCTATTATATTATTTCCGGTTTTTTCAATAACCTCATGATTAGGTTCAATTTCACAGAATGTAAATCTCCGTCTTAAAGCCGTATCTAAAATGGCTATCGAACGATCTGCTGTGTTCATGGTTCCGATAATATAAATGTTCGATGGTAACTTAAACGATTTCCGAGAATACGGTAATGTAACGCTTAAAACATCCCTTTTGTCTTTTTCTATCAGGGTGATTAATTCACCGAATATTTTTGATATATTGCCCCGGTTTATCTCATCAATTATCAAATAACAGGGTGAGTTTACAGCCTTTGCCGGGTCCTTTTTGTGAACTTCATCGGCTTTTAAAATTTCACTGATATCGATGAGTTGTATTCGTGTTAAAGGGTAAACTGTCTTTAAGGTCAGACGTATACCGCCATTGTGTTGAGAGATATCGTATGGCGTATCAAAATGTTTAATCCATTTTACATCTTTTCTATGGGGATATTGTTTAGCATTTTTTTCATAACGATAGTCACCGGTGACAATACCAATATCACGGATGGTATACGGACCATCGTAAATAAAAACGATATCTCCTTTACAGATGATATTAACAAAGGTGTTGATACTGCTGGCATCATTTGTAGGTTTCTGGGCAGACGGTGCTCTTTCATTTAGCAGTTTATTGTAAATGGAGTCATAATCACTGTTCTCAAGATCCTCTGAAGCAAACCAGCCAATCGCAATATAATTATTATCAATACAGTCCTTATAAATATTGTCATCTATGGTTCTTTGGCCCAAAGAGATTTTGTAAACGGTACTGTTTTTCCCGATATCTGCAATGTCGGCCTCATCTGAGTTTTCGGTTAATTGGCTTAAGGCAGCTCTATTAGAGAGCTTTTTTATAATTCCATCTGCCACCTGATAGCGCAAATATGTTTCATTCTCGGAATCAAGATCATCATCGGTGAATACGGGCCGAATACCTTCCACAAACTCTTCATATGAGTAGGATTGGTGAAAGGTTATAAACTCAATTCTGTCATCTGAAAGAATGGTTTCAAAGGGTTTAAAAACACCGCTTCTTTCCTTTTCAATATATTCAATTATTCTCTGAGTTGCATACGTTTTACCTGTTCCAGGAGGCCCATATAAAATTAGATTGGGGTTGTAGTCCAATAATTCTTTATATTCCCCATAATCTTCCAGGCTATCATCTTCGACACTCTCATCAATTGTGTCCAATGGATACGTTTCATCTGCTTTCTTTTTTACAAATGTTCTCTTACGCCCCACTAAAATATTATCATACAATGCCACAGGACTTGATACTGAAAACCATCCTTTTTCCTGTAAATCTTCCAATACAGCATGAATATATTTTTGTTTATTTGTCGCATTGTCTTTTAGCGCATATTGCTGCAACTCTTTTAAAGAGTGACGTTCATTTTCCTGATTACGGGATTGATAAAGGTTCCATAATGGATGGTATGTTTCAAACTCAGTGTTCATGAAGATATCAATGGATTGAATTTTATAGTCATTTTTACTATCAATAACCACACGGATGTCCTGATCGTTGTATTCAATCTTTTCAATCGAAGGGTGAAGGACAATATAAATATTTCTTTTCTGACTAAAATCTATTTCTTCAAATGGGGAACAATTTTCATCAACAGATATTTCGAAAAAACCAGCTGGGGCACTTTTAACACTTTTATTGATTGTATTTAGATTTAACTCAAAATTTTTTTGCAGAAGAAATTGGGTGGAAACAGGAACTGGAGTAAATTCTTTGATTAAATCAAATACAACCATGCCGTCTTTGTTAACACTATTCGGTTCTTCAGAGTATTCTCGCACCTTCCATAATTTCTGAACTTTTGCGTTAAATATTGGGAACACATAATCGCCCGGTTTTATCCCATTATACCACGTGCTATCTGATTTACCGGCTGCATAAAAATTTTCATCAAACTGTTTAGGATATTTCTTGCTGATTTTTCCTAAAAATAATCGGCTCATCTTTATCTCCAGTTTTATTTTTTTTTAATCAACACTATCTAAAAGGCAATTCAACAAAAAGCAAAAATTATGAACTATTAATAAAACACACCTTCTAAAAATTCGTCATGTTTATGCCCAAAATAAATTGTATTTCCATAAGTAGGTAGCAATATCTTAAAGCACTGTAAAGATATATCGAACCTATTTGCATAGTGTACAATTATAATCCACTTTTCATAGAATTTGGTAAAAAATTAAAATTTCCGCGGGGGCTTGGATAAAGAACCATGTGATATCCAGGCAGAGGTGAACCACTGATATAGGAAGTCTATAGATGGCAATTAAATGTTGATTGGGATAAATCAAAGCTGTTGTGGTTGAAAGATTCAATCCCGTGTCTCGCGAGCAATGAGGTGTGTCGTAGGAGGGTATTAAAATAATTTACAGATACCCATTATTTTTACCGGGGAGGGGAAATATTGATAAAGAACCTGGTCATATTATTTGACCGTTTTTTTATTGATCCCCACATAGTCCCCATAAGCAAAAAAATGGGGACTATGTGGGGATCAATAACTTTAAAAGCAAAAAAGGCTTTCAACCAAAAAGCTGAAAACCTCTGCTGTTAAAGTGGCTGGGTGATAAGGATTTGAACCTTAATTGACGGAGTCAGAGTCTATTACATATGGAAGATAGAAAATTTAAAGGTTATATTAAAATAGTTTGTTGATGCCCCTTCTTTTTACCGGGGAGGGGGAGTTGATTTTCAGGGGTGTCATGTAATGTGCCATTCCATTTTTTATGCGATGGCCAGAAATTTATATTAATGAACTTCCTTCTTGATTTTTAGTTCTGAAAGAAATAGTTATCACATCATTTGAAAGAATTTTTTTTGACGGTATTTTTGACGGTACTTTTAAGATTTGTAAATTATAACATGCTGAAAAAACAAATATATATTGATATGGATGACGTGGTGTCCAAAACCACGGATACCTATGCCGGTATCATTGAACGCGAATTCGGGAAGCAAGCGTCATTTGAAGATATTGTTGCCTTTGACCTGAGAGACTCTTTTGGTCTGACCGAGAATGAATTTCGGTATTTTTTTGATCTGGTCCACCAGCCGGAGTTCCTTTTCTCCTTTGAACCGGTGGAAGGTGCGGTTGAAGCTCTGGTCGACTGGGCCCGTGCCGGTCATTGTATTGAAATTGTCACGGGCCGCCCCAGCTCCGCCCTGGAAGTGTCCCTGGCATGGCTGAAAAAGCAGGGAGTTCCCTTTGATTCCTTTACCATGGTGGACAAGTACAATCGGCCGGGCAATGATCCCAGGCTTGCCATCTCAAAACAGGAATTCAGCACGCGGACCTATGACCTGGCCGTGGAAGATTCCTTGGAAATGGCCCTTTTCCTTGACCATACCATGGGGGTTAAGGTGGCATTGTATGACCGGCCCTGGAACGCCCGGGACCTGGTCCACGAAAAGGTGGTGCGGTGCGTCTCCTGGCAGGATATCAACCAACAGGTTCCATCGTACCATCGGGTTCCATGAATGTTGAACGGCCGTTATGGTATCAGACGGATCAGGGCCCAGAATCCAAAGACCAGCAGCACCATGCCGGCGCCCCGGTTGATCGTTGCCTGAAATCTTTTATCCAGTTTTGGTTTGAGCTGTCCCACCCCCCAGGTCAGGATCATCCACCACAGGCATGAGCCCAGAAAAACACCCGTAACCAGACTGAGGGCACCTGCATAGCCCTTTGTCATGGTCGAAAGACCCAGGCCTGCGAAAATGGCCATAAATGCCATGATGGTCATGGGATTGGTCAGGGTCAGGAAGAAGGTGGACAAATAGGAACTCAGATACCCTTTGAAAATGGGGTCACTTCCCCTTTGCCCTTGGGGGGGTGGCTGTTTGAGGGTTGAAAGGCCCAGGCCGCATAAAAAAAGACCGCCGCCAAGGAGAACAGGAGTCTGGATCTCCAGCAGCCAATTGGAAATAAGGGTAAGCCCGAAGCCTGCCACGCACCCGTAAAGGGCATCTGCCGTGGCCGCTCCCATGCCCGTGGCAAACCCTGCCCAGGCCCCGTGATTCATACTTCTCTGGATGGTTAAAATGCCAATGGGCCCTACGGGTGCTGCAATGGAGAAGCCGATTACAATCCCCTTGATTAAAAATTCAAATACCATGTATAGTTCCTCGTGAATCAATTGGGTAACTTCGGGGCATAGTCTACCCGGTCCGGGTGATAAAAGTACAGGGTCAAGTCCTGTTTTTTGAGGGCAAAAAATTTAAAATTAAAGGAAAATCTTCCATGGACCTTAAAATTGAACGTCTGCTGGACACCATCGGCAAACAAATTGTCCGGGAACTCATGAAAAATGCACGGATTTCCCATAGCGAACTGGGACGGGTGGTGGGGCTTTCTGCGCCTGCGGTCACCGAACGGGTCCGCAAATTGGAAGAAGCCGGGGTTATCTCAGGATACCATGCCGCCATTAATGGACAGTTGCTGGGGGAAGCGATCATTGCCTTTGTTCATCTGGACACGGCGGCTGCCTGTTATGACCGGGTAAAAAATCTGGCAGAACAATTGCCCAATGTTGTAGAATGCCATCATATCAGCGGGGAGGGCGCCTTTATCCTCAAGGTTATGGTGGCCTCTGTGGCGGACCTGGAATCACTTGTGGCAAGGTTCAGCCCCTTTGGCCGAACCAAAACCACCATTGTCCTGTCCTCTTTAAACAAGAAGACGCCCCGACCGCTTATCTTTCCCTAGGCATTGGCTATCGGGCGGATCATTTTCCAGAACAGGGTAAAGAAGCCGTCAAATTTTTCCGTCAGTTTCCAGGTCATGCCCTCAAAATACCAATTGTGGATATACCGGTGGCAGATCATATAATAGGCATCCATGATCTGGGAAAAGGTGAGGGCCGGATCAATGTCCCCTCTTTCCCTGGCCCTTTTAATATGGTTTTTCAGCAGGGACAGGTCATCTTTCCGGCAATAGCTTTTGTCTTTCATCCAGGTCCGCATGGGAACCGTTATAAAGGCGGTCACGGCAAGCCCGGGGTTTTGGTCATAAAAATCAAAGGTCACCCAGAACACCTTCCTGAAAATTTCCCTGATACTGTCCATGCCCGCAATATGAACGGCCACGGTCCGGCTGATCCAAGAGATTTTTTCATCCAGAATTCCAAAGATCAATTGTTCTTTAGAGGGGAAATATTTGTAAATGGTGCCGGAGCTGATGCCGCTCTGCCGGCTGATTTCCCGGATGTTGACCCGGTGGAAATCCTGGCTTGAAAACAGGTCCAGCACCACGGGGTAGAGCCGTTCTTTTAGTTTTTCCGGCATCTGGAGACAGGTTTTATTCGGCTTGGCCGGCATCCCATTTTCCCTGCTGTCTTAAGGTTTCTAGGATGGTTCCGGCTTTTTCCATGAGGCTGATTTTGTCCACCTTGGTGCTCCGGGTCAGGGGGAACGCTTCATCGGCCGGCCAGATCTCCACATGCAAAGGCCGCTTATAAGCGGCAATGGACTTGCAATGGGCCAGGACGGCTTCCGGGGTGAGTGTACTGCCTTGTTTGGGCCGGACAAAGGCAAAGATGCCTTCGTCAAACAGAGAATGCTTCATGCCCACCACATCCACCAAATCCACACCCTCCATGGCGGCAATATGGTCTTCCACTTCCCCGGGAAAGACATTGTACCCTTTTTGCTTGATCATGAATTTTTTCCGGCCCGACAGGTACAGGGCTTTATACCCGTCCATCTGTTTGAAATATCCCAGGTCCCCGGTATAAAGGATGCCTTCCTTGGACACGGCTTTCTTTGTTTCCCCGGGCTGGTTAAAGTATCCGAGAAATACAATGGGCGGGTGGTAGCATATTTCTCCCACTTCATTGTCCGGCAGTTCATTTCCGGCAGATCCGTCTGCTAGCATGGGATGTCGCACCGTGACCTTTGCCAGGTCGTCAAAGGCCTGTCCCACCTGTCCTGCCATCTCTTCCATGGAAATGCCCGGCGGTGTAAAGGTGGCAAATCCGGCATTTTCCGTCATGCCGAGACCGGTGCCGAACCTCGGGGCCATGGTGGCCAGTTTCTCTAAAAATTTTGTATCAACGGCAGCACCGGCATAGGCCACAAACGCGAGGCTGGAGAGATCAAAGGACTGGTATTCCGGCAGGTTCCAGAGCATGCGGAACATGGTGGGAATCTGGCCCATGACCGTAACCTTGTGGCGTTCCACTGCCTCAAGGCTGGCCTTTGTGTCAAAGATCCGCAGCAGGACAGTCTTGCCGCCCAGGTACATGGTGGTCATAAAGGTTTCGGTCACGCAGCCCACATGGCTGGGGGGCAGGTTTACCAGGCAGACAAAGTTTTGATTTCCCACATCCTCGCCAAAGCCCCTTGCCAGGACCTGGTTCTGGACAATGATGTTTTCATGGCAGAGGACCGCCGGTTTGGGCTCGCCTGTGGTGCCCGTGGTGTAGATGATCAGGGCCGGGGTCCTTGTTTCTATCGTGTCATAGGCTTTTTTCAGCCTGCCCGTGAAAAGATCGACCAGTTTCAGCCAGATCAATCGTTTTTTATCCATGAGGGCCGTAATGCTGACAGCCTTGTCAATGATATCTCCGGGTTTGGGATCCGGGGTGAACTGGACCAGGTGTTCAACACAGGGACATCCCTTTTGAACGGCTTGTCCTATTTTCCTGAAATCTTTTACCGGTGTATTGCCCAGAAAGAAAAAGGCCCGGGGCTCAATTTTATTGATGTCCCGGACCACTTCTGTCTCTGTCAGCCGCACATCCAGAGGGGCGATGATGGCCCCGATTTTAAAACAGGCATACATGAGTACCAGGTGCTCGGGCACCAGGACCAGCTGGGTTGCCACCCGGTCTCCTTTTTGGATGCCCATGTCCAGCAGTTTTAAGGCAAAAAAATCGATCAGGGAAAAAAATTTTTTGTAGGTAAGGCTCCGGTTGTCCTCGTGCTGGACCATGGCCACATGGTCCGGCCGTTGCCGCGCCCATTTTTCAACATAATCGTTCACCCTGGCAAGTCGTGGGTTCATACTGACTCCTTTTTTATTTTAAGGTATCCGGACCGGATGGCGCGTTTGTTTTCTGCAGTGATCACTTCAAAAAACAGATCCCGGTGGTGAAGATGGTCCTTGTCTCCAAGGCAGCAGATCTCAATGGCCGTGCCCGGCTTGACCATGCCGGTAAATTTGCAGGCAATCTCCTGAATCCTTGTGGGATCGCAGTCGGCTTCCTGTTTGATCAGCTCCCGGATGGCACAGGCCAGGGTGGCGGTTCCCTGGAGAATAATTCCGGGCAGTCCCACACTTTCCGCAAATTTCGGGGAGGTATGGATGGGAAATTCAATATGGGTACATCCGTCATAGACATAGGGGAGTAAGGGATCGATCCGGATCGGGCAGGTCCATACCGGGGTGGCACTGGGATCGGAATCCGGTATGGCGGGCAAGAGCTGTCTTCCTTTTTCCCCCAGGCACTCTACCCCCCGGAGCATGGCCCCGATATATTCGGTAAAGACCGGGTTGTTTTCCGTGTCTACGGCAGCCACTTCAATGACGGCATGGGTTCCGGCTCTGTGGGGCAGAAGGGTTATGATCTGACCGGTCAGGCACAATGCGTCCCCCGGCCGGATCAACCGGTGGACAATGAGGTGTTCGGTATAGTGGACCTGGGTAAACAGCACCTCTTTGGGGAAGTCTTTTGATTCAATAAAGTCCCCCAGATTGCTGAGGATGGGCCAGGTAACGGCCACGGGAAAGGTGGGGGGGGCAAAAATTCCCTGTTTTGCCCTGTCATCAAAATACAGGGGATTGCCGTCCTGGATTGCCGCAGCAAAATTGGTGGTGTCCCGCCAGGTGATGTGGGTTTTGTGAGGGTTCAGCCGGGTGCCGGCCAACTTGCTGTCCAGTTTCATTGTGTTTACGACTCCCAAAAAAGGTGTTATGGGTCACATGGTTTTGAATTGTTCATTGGAACAGCTAAACCATAGTTTTAATAAGTTGTCAAAAAGAAAAACTATGTTTTATTTGCACGGCCCGGAACAGAGGCATACAAAATCACCTGGGATCTAGTATCGGGTATGAAGTGATACTGTTGATAAACGCCGTCTGGTAAGCGGGGATGGCGTTGTCTTTTAAATAACTGGCGTTCCATTGAAGCCGGGTTTTTAACACTCTATATTTGGCAGTTAGGATTCACTCTCCTATCATTATCCGTATGATCTCTTTATCCGTTTCGCGCATTCCGTCACGGCCGAGCCTACCGATGTTGGCGATGGTATTTTCAACCCCTTTGGTTACGATCCCGTCTCCGCCGTAAAATTGCTGCCCTTTTTGATACATATGAAACCCTAAAATACCTGCGTCAATGGAGGCGGCTATTTTTGCCGCACAGGAGGGCTTTGCGCCATCGCATATTATTCCGGATACAATGGCCAGGGCATTTACGATGGTATGGGCAACCTCCTTAAACCGGCCGCCATAAAGCCAGGTGATTCCGGCACCTGCACCCACGCCTGCGCTGACAGCGCCGCAATATGCGGACAATCTGCCGATTCCTGTTTTCTGATGTATGGTAATAAGATTGGACACCAGCAAGGCCCTGAACAATATTTCCTGTTCAACGCCCAACGCCTTTGCATATTCGATCACGGGCACCGAAGCGGCAATCCCCTGATTACCACTGCCAGAAACGATCACAACCGGAAGCTCACACCCGCTCATTCTGGCGTCTGATCCGGCCGCCGCCAGGGCTTTGGCCCGAACTTTTATATCATCCCCCCAGATTTCAAGCAGGACGGACCCGATGTTGGCTCCCCAATCGCCCCTGAGGCCTTCTGCTGCGATCTTCATATTATAGTCCACCTGTAGTTTCAGCAGATCGGCCACCTCTGAAAGATCTACGGATTCGGCAAATTCAAGAATGTCTTTCACGTTCATGATCGAACGATCTGTAAGGCTGTCAAGAGGAATCCCGTCACATTCCTGATTTTGAAAAACGATTTTCTCATCTTTTGTGATCAATACAATATTGGTATGATAGTGGGAAATCCTGACAGATGCGCTTGATTCTCCGCTAAAGACACACACAAGCAGGTCAAAGGTCAAACCGGTTTTTGATTTGCAGACCGTTATGGCCCTGGTTTCAAGAAAGGTTTTAATCTCCGCTCTGCCTTGATCATCCACAGCGGATATCACCTCAAGAATTTTATCTGCATCACCGGCCACAATACCGGCCGCGGCAGATGCTTCAATTCCCTTGAGATTGCCGGTATTGGGTACCACGACGCTTTTAACATTTTTGATAATATTGTCACTGGCTTCAATCAATACCCGGTCCGGCAGTCGTCCCAGGACCTGTCGCGCCCGTGCGGCAGCAAAGGCAATGGCAATGGGTTCAGTACAGCCCATTGCCGGTACAAGCTCTTCTTTCAGGATATCAAGGTAGGCTTTGTATCGTTTGTCTATGGTGTCCATGGGTTAAAAAATACCCCTTTTCTTAAGAAAGTGGTGTTTGGCCTTTCTTAAAGGGGTACCAGATTCTTTGATCCGGGTCAATATTTGTCAGCGGCAACACGGCAAACCGATGATAAAGGATGTTCCCTTACCCGGCTGGGCAACTAATCGTTCCATTATACAGACAATCTGCTATATTACCGGGAAAGAGATTGACCCGTCTGTTCTGACCTTTTCCGGCAGCAGGGAAGGCGAAAGACCACCCGGTTTTCAAGGAAAGAAAAACAACCAGGACTGGATAAAATGGAAATATTTGGAGAAAATAATGACAAACGTATTTGTTCCTGAAGATGAAAACTACAAGGAAAAGGTAGAAAAAAGTTTCGACCGCCAACAAGCCATGAAAACCATCGGCATTGCCTTGGAAGAGGTGGTGCCTGGCAGGGTCGTGCTCACCATGCCATACAACCAAGCGTACACACAACAGCATGGATTTGTGCATGCTGGTATTCTGTCAACAGCCCTGGACAGCGCCTGTGGCTATGCTGCATTTTCATTCATGCCAGAGGAATCTGCGGTTCTTTCCATTGAATACAAGGTGAATCTGCTGGCACCGGCAAAAGGGGAGAAGTTCATCATCACGGGCCAGGTTTTGAAAGCTGGTAAAACCGTTACTGTCTGCCAGGCTGAAGCACACGCAGTAAAAGGTAAAGAAAAAAAATTGGTAGCCCAGATGACGGGAACCATGATGACGGTGATTGGAAGAAGGGGGATTCATCAATAAAAAATAGATAGGGAGGAACAAAATGCAATAAGGAAACCCCATGTATTTTTTTTGATAAGGTCTGGCATCTTTGAAAAAAAACAGGTATAGCTTTAACTTTATAAAAAATAGTGCAGTCTTTTCAGGAGGATAGAAAGATGAAAAAAGTAGGATTGGTCGGCTGGAGAGGAATGGTGGGGTCCGTGCTCATGGAAAGAATGATGGCGGAAAATGATTTTAAAAACTTTACCCCGATTTTCTTCACCACGTCCCAGACCGGCCAGAAAGCACCGGATGTCGGGGTTGATGCCCCTGCCCTGATCGATGCCCACAACCTGGATGCCCTAATGGAAATGGATGTGATTCTTACCTGCCAGGGTGGGTCCTATACCGAGGCGATGCATCCAAAGCTTCTAGAAAATAATTGGGGGGGCTATTGGATTGATGCCGCCTCCACCCTGAGAATGGATGAAAAAAGTATTATTGTCCTGGATCCGGTCAACAATGATGTGATTGAAGAAGGCCTTGCCCGGGGGATAAAAAACTATATCGGCGGGAATTGCACGGTTTCGCTCATGCTCATGGCCCTGGGCGGATTGTTTGAAAATGACCTGGTAGAATGGCTCACCACCATGACCTATCAGGCAGCTTCGGGTGCAGGTGCCAAAAACATGGAAGAACTGGTCACCCAGATGCGTTACATCGGGGACAAGGCTGCCGGCATTTTGGACAACCCGGCTTCTGCCATCCTGGATCTGGACAAAAATGTCACGGACACCATCCGGTCCAAGGGATTTCCCGTGGACAACTGGGCTGTTCCCCTGGGGGCCAGCCTGATTCCTTGGATTGACCGGGCCATGGACAATGGCCAGACCCGGGAAGAATGGAAGGGGTTTGTGGAAACCAACAAAATTCTGGGCCGGTCTGGCAATCCCGTGCCCATTGACGGTCAGTGCGTGCGCATCAGCTCCATGCGCTGCCACAGTCAGGCCTTTACCATTAAACTGAAAAAAAATCTCCCATTGGATGAGATCACAGCCATGATGGCAGCCAATAATGACTGGGTAAAGGTGGTTCCCAACAGCAAGGAAGAGACCATCCGCAATTTAACGCCGGCAGCCGTGACCGGAACCCTGACGGTTCCCGTGGGCAGGATACGGAAGATGAACCTGGGGGAGGATTTCCTGACGGCTTTTACTGTTGGGGATCAGCTCCTGTGGGGGGCTGCAGAACCCTTGAGACGTATTTTGAATATCATACTTTAATATGCTTATAAAAAGGCCTGTCCCTGATCGTAAAAGAGGGGCCAGGCCTTTTTTCACCCCTTTCTTACTGCCCATGCCTTTGGGCCGGGATTTTAGATTTTGGATAAAGTGATGACAATTGAATTTGTGCCGGAAGACGAAAATTATAGAGAAAAGGTCGCCAAGAGTTTTGATCGTCAAAGAGCGATGAAAACCATCGGAATTACCCTGGAAGAAATTTCACCCGGCAGGGTTGTCCTCAACATGCCCTATAACGAAGCCTACACACAACAGCATGGATTTGTGCATGCGGGGATTTTGTCGACAGCCCTGGACAGTGCATGCGGCTATGCAGCATTTTCGCTCATGCCAGAGGAAGCCGCTGTTCTTTCCATTGAATACAAGGTCAATTTGCTGGCGCCGGCAAAGGGCGAGAAGTTCATCATCACGGGTCAGGTTTTGAAAGCGGGCAGAACCTTGACTGTCTGTCAGTCCGAAGCATACGCTGTAAGTGAAGGAAAGAAAAAACTGGTTGCCCAGATGACGGGAACCATGATGACGATTATTGGAAGAAAAGGCATCAATCAATAGGGAAAGAGGCACTGTTTTTTTAAACATCGCCGTGGGAAGGTTTTATGATGCAAAGCTTGCAATCAGATGGAATCAGTTTTGTTTCAGGGAATTGGCCCTTTGATATGGATAAAGTTAGCTTGGTCTTTATCCATGGTGCCGGATTAAACAAGGCATGCTGGGAAAATCAGGTGACAGGGCTTTCGGACCTTGCAAATACCATTGCCGTTGATCTTCCCGGACATGGGGATAGCCGCCTTTCCGGCAAGGAGAAGATCTTTGATTATGCCCGGGCTGTTACGGACTTTCTTGATTTGATCCATCCCCCCAATCCGGTTCTTTGCGGGATCAGCATGGGCGGGGCCATTGTCCAGCAGATGTTGATAAATGACAAAGACCGTTTCCAGGCCGCTGTTCTGATCAATACAGGGGCAAGGCTTAAGGTTATGCCACTGATTTTTGAAACCCTTTCAAAAAGCCACAGCGATTTTGTTGACATGACCATTGGGTTTGGAATTTCACCCAAAAGCGATGCAAAAAAATTAGGCCCCCAAATTGCCACCTGTTCCCAATGCCATCCCCAGGTCGTATGGAAAGATTTCTGCGCATGTGATACCTTTGATGTGACCCGGGATCTTGGCGCCATCAAGGTGCCTGTTTTGATATTGACGGCCGGTGATGACATCATAACACCCCCCAAGTACGGAATTTTTTTAGAAAAAAATATCAAGAACGCCAGGCGTCAGAACATTGAAGATGCGGGTCACTTTTCCCCCATGGAAAACCCCCATGCCGTGAATGCGGCAATCCGGGATTTTCTCCTTGAAAACAGGATCAACCGAAGCGGGTAAAGTGCCCTGGTGTGGAGGACTTCTCAGCTCTTGCGAAATAGGTGAGCGATCTTAAAAAAAAACGCTGATTTATCTTTGGATGGTCACTAAAAAAAATTTGGGCAGTGAATTTGGGAAATATCGGAATAGGGGTTGCGGTATTGTAATCTCCATGATATCGCATAAAAGATAGCATTTTAAATGATGAATATGGAAAATTAGCTGCTTTTGACATTGTCGGAAGCATTTTTTACGCTAAATTTTTTTGTGAATAGAGTCAAACAGGGTCCTGCTTTGCGATCATTTCTAACAAGTGCTCCAAGGAGGTGTTCAGTGCCGCTTCACCGGGTTAGCCCTAAGGAGATCCTGAAAAATGTCATCCCAAAACTGATGCTGTTTTTCTTCTTTTTGACATTCCTGTCGCCCGTCCCGGGATCTGCTGCCCCAGGGGAGGAGGCCATTGCGCTGGACCAGGAACTGGACTATCTGCAGCAGGAAGCCCAGGCTTTTGACATGATGATCACGGCCGGTAAGCGGCCCGAGAGGATTGCAGATGTGCCGGCAAGTGTTCTCGTCGTGACCCGGCAAGATATTGAAACCCATGGATACATGAGCCTTGACGAGATCCTGGCCAATATTCCCGGGTTGTATACCTTTGGATTCTATAGCATCGGAGACAAGGTCAGCGGGATTCGGGGCCTGGGCATTGAAAATCTGGTAATCCTGGTCAATGGTGTCAACCAGGTGGGAGATGTGGGGTCTGATTTTATTTCAGCCAGAACCCCGGTTCCCGTGGAAGCCATTGACCGTATCGAAGTTGTGCGCGGCCCCTTGTCTGTCATGTACGGGGCCGGTGCCTTTCTCGGGGTGATCAATATCATCACCAATGAGGTGTCAAGCGTTCGAAAAAACAACATGGTTTCCGTATCCTATGGCTCAGCAGAGACCCAGAAGGCTTTTTTAAGAACAGCTGGAGAAAAATACGGTTGGACCTCTGTCCTCAACGGGTCTGTTTATAAGACCGACGGCATTGACCAGGCCCTGGTGGATCTGGTCAACGACCCGGCCGACCTCCAGACCTTGGGAATTCCATTGGATGAACGGACCAGCGGGCGCCTGGAAGAGCGCCAGAGCTTTATTAATTTTTCGACACAAAATTCCCATCTCTTTTTTGATTTCAGCTATGCAGAAACCAGAAAAGAGGGCTATTTTCTGGTTCCCTCCCTCAACGAAGGAACCAATGGCCTGTTCCAATCCCTTCATGCCTCTGCCGGATACCGGGCAAACCCCATGAAAGAGATGTGGTTTGAAGGACGCTTCACCTATTCCCATGGGGTTCAGAAGAATCACTACCAGCTTCTGGATGAAACAAATAATGACCACCAGGAACTGGGTTCAGATGCCTGGGAAGCTGAAATCAACCTTTTTTATACCCCCACACCCCAAATGGATTTTTCCACCGGCATTTACTACCGCTCCATCTACGATGCATACACCCAATACGATATCCCCTCTTTGGGGGCCTTTGATACCCGGGACTGGCTGGCATCGGATGAAAGCATCGACACGGCAGCCGTTTTCGGCCAGGCGCGCTATTCCCCTTTGGACGATCTCAAGCTCATTGCAGGGGTAAGGTTTGAGCAAATGAAACCGTACCGCCTCAGGGGGGAAAGAAGCCGTGGAACACCCTACTATGAATCCGTGACAGGGGTCTATGACAAGGACGATATCGAGAGCATTCCCAGGCTGGCCGCCATTTATAATTTTAACCCCCGCCATGTACTCAAACTCATCTATACCACTGCCATCCGGCGCCCCTCTTTTTGGGACAACACCAAGGCAACCCTTAATGCCAACACCCTTGGGAACCTGTCACCCGAGCAGGTGACGGCATATGAACTCAATTATTCCGCCACGCTTTCGCCCCGGTTCAAGAGCAATATCAGTCTTTTCCGGAATGAATTCGAGCAAATGATCGATTACTATCTTTTGACGGACAAAAATGGCAACAAGATAACCCAGATGCTGAATGTGGAGGCCTTTTACACAAACGGGATTGAATTCACCCTGACATCCCAGGTATTGCCCACCATAAAAGCAGAACTGAGCGGCACCTTTCAACGGACCCGTTTGGAACAAAGAAGCGATATCATTGCCCCCTTTAGTCCGGAAGTTCTCGGTTATTTTAAACTCTCATACCACCCGAACCGGGATCTTTCCCTGGGGGTGACGGCAAATTATGTTGGAGAAACCGAGGCAGGCTTTGAACAAATCACAAAGAATGCCGACGGGACCACCACCTATGGAGAGCGTGTGGCCGGCAGTGCACCCGGGTATATAAACATGGGAATCAACCTCAGGGCAGAAAATGTCTGGAAAGATGGCCTTTTTGTGAATTTGAAGATATCCAACCCCTTTGATTGGGATATCCGTACCCCCGGCAGCGACACCTGGTCCAGCAAAGGGACCCTGGGGTTTGGCAGGCAGTTCCTTTTCAGCCTGGGGTATCAGTTCTAGGATGTTTTTGCATGGATTTTATCTGTTGGGGATAGTTTTCCTTTTTTGGGCGCAGCCTTCCTGGCTGGCCTGTGCCCCTGTCAAAGAGGCACCTGAAAAATCCATTCTCTTTTATAACCCGGAATCCAATGTTGACAGTTTTGCCGCCATGAAAACAATGATGGACCGGTACCTGAAAAAGACCGGTGCCTATACCTTCCAGCCCTTCAACGATAGGGATATTTTTGAAAAATTTTTAATGGACAGGCGCAAGGGCATTGTTATTCTATCCAGCTGGCATTTCCAGATTTTAAAGCAGAAACTATCCTTGAAACCGTCTCTGGTGGGTGTGGTGGAAGGTAAAACCACCCAGGTACGGATACTGGTGTCCAAAAACGCAGACAGTCTGGCCGCTCTGGGAGATTTTACTGTTGCATCGGCCGGCAGCGAAGCATACTCTGAAAGTATTCTGGTCGAAATGTTGTTTGCTCGCCAGCGGCCCATTGGGCCTATGCCTCAAATTCTAATCGTACCCAAGGATATTGACGCATTGATGGCCGTGGGCTTTGATCTTGCTACGGCAGCTCTCACCAGCAAATCCTGCCTTGATATGTTGATTACCATCAACCCGCGGCTCCATGAAAAGCTCAATGTGATTGAAATCAGCCAAACATTTCTGCACCCACTTGTGACGACCATTGAGGTCGGCGGTGATCTGCCAGGGGAGGCAAGGGATTTTTTTGAGGGCATGGCCAATACCACAGAGGGTCGCCGGTGCCTTGACGTGATTGGACTGGACAATTGGAAAAAACTGAGCCAAGCAGACTGGGAATTGCTGGGCCAACCTGAAAAGGGGAATTGAAGTTTGATGGCGCTTTTACACCATTATATTAAAATTGCAGCCGGCCATATCCGTCTCTTCTGGGTTTTCTGCCTGGTTGTTCAAGCAATCTGGCCCGGAATGCTTGCTGCAGCACCCAATCATAAAGTGCCGGTGGTCATTCTCAATTCCGATCAGTCGGTAAAAAAGTATGAAACTCTGCAGATGGAATTCAAACAGGCATTTCCTTTGTCCACTGTGGATATCGATCTTGGAACCAGCAGGAACGACACACAGGTGATTCGGAATGTATTGTCGGAAACCCTGCCCGAACTGATTGTCTGTATTGGTGGAAAAGCCTACCTGACAGCCCATCGTCTGGCACCGGAAACCCCCAAGATTTTTTGTCTGGGAATCAACTGGCAACGGTATCCCGTATCGGATCAGACCTATGTCATTTCAAACGAAATTGCCCTGACCGCACAATTGACCCTTTATCGTTTCTTTTTTCCGAACATTCGACGTATCGGTGTCATTTACAATGCAGAAATCAATAAAAAATGGTTTGTCTCCGCAGCAAAGGAGGCAAAGGCCCTGGGGATAACATTGGTGGGGGGGGCCGTTGCAGACAATGATGAAATCCACACAGTCCAGACCACCGACCTTGCGAACACAGATGCATTGTGGCTTATCGCCGATGGTATGGTGCTGAACGGGAAAGCCCAGGTCATGGAAATTTTCCAGACAGCCCAGGTCATGAAAAAGCCTATATTCACTTACCATCCGGTTTTTGCTTCCCTTGGGGCATCCTTCATTATCTCTGCAGATATCCGGACCATGGCCCGCCAAGCCGCACAAACCGCTCTAAAGGTTTGCAACCGAAGGGAAATTGTCCAACAAATTCAGGAGCCTGCCGGGACCCGTATTGCCATCAATGTCGACAAGATTGATGCCTG
>VMSR01000156.1 GCA_013792075.1 Desulfobacula sp. | reverse complement strand
GATTCTGTACAGAAGTCGTGCAATTTTTCATCTGCAAAAGGCTTTTTGGATTTTCAGCCGGATCGCAAATTTTGATATTGTTCAAATCCGGGCCTTATCCAGTTGAGATTTTTATGTTCTGGTTCATATTTTTTGTCAAATCATAAAAAGAATGACGATTACACGGAACCACACAACATCTTGTTGAACATTAATAAGGTTACAAAACATAAAAAAATGAAAGATTTTTTAATTGTCCAACCATCCCCTTCGGCTCTTGTTCAATCTCTCCGAGATATTGGATATTCAATGGAATCAGCCATTGCTGATGTCATTGATAATTCTATTACTGCGGAAGCAAAAAATATCAACGTTAATTTTGCATGGAATAAAGAAAATCCTTGGATAGCTGTTATAGACGATGGCTATGGAATGACACCTGCTGAATTAACCGATGCCATGAGACTTGGAAGCAGAAACCCCATGGAGGAACGCAGTTCAGAAGACTTGGGCAGATTCGGCCTTGGACTTAAAACAGCCTCATTCTCTCAATGCCGTCAATTAACACTTATCAGCAGAAAAGATGGAATACTGACTGGCAGGGAGTGGGACCTTGATTTGATTGAGGAAAACGCTGATAATGGCTGGAGATTGAGAGTTCTTGAGGGTTCTGAAATACAGCAGGACAAATATATTGCGGGCCTTTTATCTTTGATTCCTCAAAGTGGAACCATTGTTTTAATGCGAAAGCTGGATCGTTATGAAGGCCTGGAAAAGAAATTAAATTCACTTGTTGAACAGACAAGAACACATCTTGAGCTGGTTTTTCACCGGTTTATGGCTCCCCGAAAGGGGAAAAAAAAGATCAATATTTTTTTAAATAATGGACCGCTGAATGCATTTAATCCATTCAATCCTTCCCATGCTGCGACTCAAGAATTGCCGGAGCAATCGATACATGTAAATGAACAATCAGTTAATGTTCAACCGTATGTACTACCCCATTATAACAAGATCTCCCGTGAAGAATATCAAAAGTATTCCTGTTCAGGAGGGTATCTTCAGAATCAGGGATTCTATGTGTACAGGAATCGAAGGCTTATTATCAAGGGAACATGGTTCCGCCTTATAAAAAAGGAAGAGCTCACAAAATTAATACGTGTTCAGGTTGATATTCCCAATTCACTGGATCATCTCTGGAAAATTGATGTAAAAAAATCACATGCTTCTCCACCGGAAGTAATAAGAAATGAACTGAAACTGATTATTGACAGAATAGCAGCTTCAGGAAAAAAAGTTTATCGACAGAAAGGAGAGAAACTGGCTGCTACTGTTAAAGTCCCAGGGTGGACAAGAACAGCAGCAGAAGGAAAAATAATATATGAGATCAATAGAGAACATCCCTTAATCAAGAGTCTTCAAAACGACCTGCCTGAAGAAAAACAGCTGGCGGTTAAAGATTTAATTTTTATGCTCGAAAGCAGTTTCCCGACTGAATTGTTCTACAGCGATGTTGCAAAAAAACCTGAGAATCTGTGTAAACCTGAATTCAACGAAGAACAAATTTCAGTTCTCCTGGACAGCTTTATCATCCAGATGATCAACAGCGGAATTCCTGAAACAGAAATAGCGGAACGCTTAACTTCTATTGATCCATTCGCTGCCTACCCTGAAGAGATTGAAAAACTGTTAAAACAGAAAGGACTATTGAATGAATGATCAAAATGAAACAATTCATGATCATGCCGGAATCCTTGAAAAAATTGAAGATGGCGTTGCTATTCTGCTTGATGGTGGGAAAAAAGATCGAGATACCATAATCAATTTTGTCAGGCTGGTGGTAGCCAGCCAGCACAATGATGAAACAGTTTCAGAGCAGGATATCCTTCAGATAACAAAAAGACTTGAGGCTCGTTTTGATATCAGTATGGAAGTTGGTAATCTGCTCTCAGCAGAAGGATACACGCCATGGCTTGATGATGCACGCAGGAATATTGACTGGTATTATTGGAAACGATATAAACGACTTCTTCCAGATAAAAAATTCAATCGTAAAATCATAAACGTCCTGGATATAGATACCAATAAGATTCTTGATCATCTTGAAAATCCTGAAAAAAAAGGGAGCTGGAAAAGAAAGGGGCTTTGTGTCGGGCATGTCCAGTCAGGAAAAACCGCAAACTATCTTGGTGTTATCTGTAAGGCAGCAGATGCGGGTTATAAAGTGATCATTGTGCTGGCAGGATTGTTAAATGCCCTCAGGAATCAGACACAGGAACGTATAGATGAAGGATTTGTCGGATTTGACAGCTCGCAGCAGCTTGAAGCAACAACTCTTGAAGAAAAATTAACCGGTGTCGGAAAATTCTATGATTTTTCAAACTGGCATAACCCTGTACCATTGACTACCAATTCTCAGGACTTTGATAGAAGAATTGCTACTCAGTTACGAGCACAAATCAGTCAGTTTAATGAACCCATCATCTTTGTGCTTAAAAAAAATGTTTCAATTCTGAAAAATCTTATTGACTGGCTTAAAAGTAATAATTCAGAATTGAACAGGTTTCCGATGTTATTGATTGATGATGAGGCAGACCACGCCTCCGTAAATACGAATAAGGAAGATCAAGATCCTACTGCCACGAACAGACGTATTCGAGAGTTGTTAAGTTTGTTTGAACAAAGTTCATACCTGGGGTACACGGCCACCCCTTTTGCAAATATTTTTATTGATCCTGAAAGTGATGATGATATGATTAATGATGACCTTTTTCCAAGTGATTTTATTATCAGCCTGGATACGCCCTCCAATTATATAGGAGCCAGCCGTATTTTTGAGGAAGAAGGTGGTCTTGATATCGTCAGAGAAGTAGATGATTATCAGGATGTTCTCCCCCTTAATCATAAAAAATACGAGTTGCCTGCCGTTTTACCTCAAAGTCTTTATGAAGCTGTCCGGGCATTTATTCTCGCAAAGGCAATCAGAAATCTGCGGGGGCAGGAGAACAGTCATAATTCCATGCTGATTAATATCAGCCGGTTTACAGATATACAATCAAATGTCAAATGGCAGATCCATGAATATCTTACAGAATTACGAGATGCTGTCAAAAATCATTATGCACTTTCTGAACAGAATGCTATGTCAAATTCCAGCATGGTCAGCCTTAAAAAAACATGGGATAAAGAATTTAACGGAACGGAATTTACATGGAAGGATATACAGAAAGAACTGTTTACTGCTGTATCACCAATCCGGGTTATTGAAGTAAATGGGTCTAAAAGTTCAGAACCCCTGGACTACAATAAACATGATTATCCTAATGGTCGCAATGTGATAGCTATCGGCGGATTAAGTCTGTCACGTGGTTTGACACTGGAAGGGCTGACTGTAAGCTATTTTCTGAGAAATTCCATTATGTATGACACCCTGATGCAGATGGGCAGATGGTTTGGTTACCGTCCCAATTTTCATGATATCTGCCGAATTTATATGAGTGTAGACGCAAAATCATGGTACGCCTACATATCAAAAGTTACAGAAGAGCTACGTGAAGAATTCAGCCGGATGGAAAAAGCTAAAATGACTCCCCGGGATTTTGGTTTATGTGTAAGAAGCCATCCCGAAAGCCTCATCGTTACAGCAAGGAATAAAATGAGGACTGCAAAGCCGGTGTTGAGGCAAATCAATCTGTTTGGAAGACTTGTCGAGACAGCTGTTTTAAGCAAGACTTCTGATGCTGTGGAAAATAATTGGAGAGTCGTGACATCACTGGTCGAATTCGCACAAAAGGAAGGTATCTATAAGGAATTCAATGCCAGCCATCTGTTCTTGAAAGTACCGTCAAGATATATTGAAAAATTTCTTGATGGTTTTATAAATCACCCGGCATCACAAAATACAGAGAATCGCCCGTTAATTAATTATTTAAAATTACTTTCTGAAAAAGATAACATAACAAGCTGGGACATCGTCGTATTAAATAAACCAGGATCAAAATCAACGGTTGAACCTAAGTTTATTTCCGGTCTGTCTGTGAAGCCACAACTCAGAAATGTAATTATCGAAGGGGCCACCGGGATTGCACAGAAAAATCGGCGGATAGGCTCTGACCCTGATGAGCAGGCTGGCTTAAGTGAAGAGATTGTTGATAAACTTTTAGAACAGTATGGTTCAAAATCAAAAATTAAATCATCAGAGTGCCGGAAAATGAGAAAGAGACCCTTGTTGATGCTTCATTTGTTGGATTGCCATCTTGATGGTAATTCTATAAACAGACAGGGAGTCTTTGCATTTGGCATCAGTTTCCCGGGTGAAAGTACAGAGAGAAGGCCGGAAAGACTTGTCGAATATGTTGTTAATACAGTCTGGTGGCGTAATAACTATGCAGAACTGCTTGACGAAGAGGAGGATTCCGTTGAATAACCCATGGGAAGAAATACAGATACCTTCACACGATATCCTCTACAGAGTCATAGATTCTGAACACCCTCTCCGGTTGTTGCGAGCAAGAGATACTTATGGCCGGTTTCTGTTTATCTATGAATTCTCTCATCCTGACCATATCCCTGATAAATTTCCTGAATTGAACGGTATTGATATTCACCTACAGGGGCCGGATCATTCGCCAGCTGGTGGTTACATGCTCATTATTGTTCTGAAAGATAATAAGGAATGGCAGATATTTCTTTCCCTGTGCAATGATCTTGTTTCATCAACAAGGGCTCTGGAAAAACAGACAGAGGCAACTTTAATTATTCTGCGCAGGCTTAAACGATGGCAGGATTTCCTTAAAAGGGCACGTTCAGGGTTGTTACATGAGAAAGAAATCAAGGGACTGATTGGAGAGCTGCTTTTTATCAAAAGACATTTGATTCCAGCCTTCGGGGCAGGAACAGCCATCCAGTTCTGGCAAGGGCCGGAAGATGCCCCTCAGGACTTTAATGTTCATGACTGCGCTGTTGAGGTCAAGTGCCAACTGGGAACGACTACCCCGGTTGTGCGAATTTCATCCGCAAATCAGTTATGTTCTCAGCTGTCAGAAACATATCTGTATGTAATTACTCTTGGAAAATCTGATGTGGGTACCAAAGTGGCTGTTAATCTTCCATCTCTTATAAGTGAAATTAGAAATCAACTTGAATCAGATTCGCCTGCAGAATTAGAACGATTCAATGATCTGCTTTATCAAACTGGATATATTGAATTAGAAGAATATAAGAGGTTTAATTATATCCCGGCTTCAGAAAAAATGTTTGCAGTGAAGAATGATTTTCCAAGGATATGTTCTGAAGATCTCATCCCTGGAATTGAAAGAGTTACTTATGATATTAATCTGTTCGACTGCGAACCTTTTTCTGCCTCACCTGACTGGATGGAGTTATTATGACCTATGAGGATTTTTTTAAGGATTATATGCAGGATATTTATGCTCGTTCTGCGGCAGAAAGCGATTTTTCAGAGGTGGTTTTCACTGAAAGAGTTTGCGATTTTCTTGTGGAGCAGGCTGTTCTGGAAAACTTCACTGCGGCCAGTTACAAAAAGCAAACTTTAGGAATAAGAGTTGATGCATATGATTATTCCGAAGAATCAGATGTGCTGACTCTTATAGTTACAGATTATTATAACGACCCAGCTTCTTTGACCAAGACTATTATCTCTACAGTGTTCAAACGTGTGGTGAAATTCTTTGCAAAGGGTCTGGATAGTTCATTCTATAGATCTCTGGATGAAAGTGATCCCGGATTCAGCCTGGCAAGAGACATTAATGCCTTCTGCTCCTGTAAAAAACTCAGGAGAATACGATTTATTCTGCTTTCCAATGCATTACTGAGCAAAAGTGTTGATGATATAATTCCCGATTATGATGTTAAAGGATTTCCTTGCTCATTTGATATCTGGGATCTGGGCCGTATTCAGCGTATTGAGGAGTCAGGTAAATCACGAGAGGATATCATTGTAGATTTCAGCGTTTTGTTAAAGAAGGAGCTTCCCTGCCTGCCTGCCTGTAATAGTGAGTGTGCCTATAAATCATATCTGCTGGTATTGCCTGGAGCATTGGTCGCTGAACTTTACGATAAATACGGCGAACGATTATTAGAGCAGAATGTACGAACATTCCTTCAATTCCGGGGGAATGTGAATAAAGGTATGAGAAGTACTATTCAAAACAGTCCTGAAATGTTTTTTGCGTATAATAACGGGATTACAGCAACAGCAGAGGAGGTCGTCACAACTGAGTTTAATGGCCAGGTTAGTATCAAGTCAATCAAAAATTTCCAGATTGTCAATGGCGGCCAGACAACGGCTTCTCTTTTTAATACACACAGAAAGAATAAGACGGATTTGTCAGCAGTGCATGTACAGGCCAAACTTACCGTGATTCCTCCGGGAGAAACTGAGCATATTGTTCCTAAAATATCTGAGTATGCGAATACACAGAACAAGGTCAGTGCAGCCGATTTTTTTTCGAATCATCCATTCCATCTGCGCATGGAAGAAATATCACGCCGCCTCTGGGCATCGTCTTCAGCGGGAAGTCTGCGGGAAACCCACTGGTACTATGAACGTGTAAGAGGGCAATATGCAAATGCCCAGACAAACCTCACACTAACTGGAAAAAAAGAATTTCTTGCAGTTAATCCAAGAAAACAGATGTTCATTAAAACTGATCTGGCAAAATATCAAAGTTCCTGGAAGATGAAACCACACATAGTCAGTCTTGGCGCTCAGAAAACGTTTGTCAGGTTTGCAGAAGCGGTTTCGAAAGGATGGGAAAAAAATGAACCTGAATTTAATGAACTTTATTTTAAACGATTGATTGCAAAAGCTATCCTTTTTCGAACAATTGATCGGTTTGTTATGAAACAACCCTGGTATGGGGGGTACAAGGCAAATATTGTGACATATACTGTTGCTAAATTTTCTCAAATGATTAAGGTAACCGGGATGTTTCTTGATCTGGAAAATATATGGAAAAGGCAAAGCATTACAGATGAAATGGAAAACTTTTTAATAATTGTTGCTGAAAATGTAAATTCTGTGATCCAGAAAACACCGCCAGGAGTAACGAATGTGACGGAGTGGTGCAAAAGAGAGATGTGCTGGGAAAATGTCCAGAAAATATCATTGGATATCCCTGCACAGGTTCAAGATGGGTTAATAGCTAAAACAGAAAGACTTTACAAGGATTCTAATGCCAAATCAGTACAGAGAATTGACAATGGAATCCAGGACCAGAAATTTGTATTGGAAAAAGGTACTTTGTTCTGGAATCAAATGATTGAGTGGTCAAAATCAAATAGTATTTTTTCTCCAAAGGAAATTGGGTTATTGCAGTTCGCAAGTCGGATACCCTATAAAATTCCAAGTGAAAAGCAGTCTCTATTATTGGTGTCTATTGAGAAAAAAGCTACAGAGAACGGCTTTACAGGATGATCCCGATTATCGATATATTTGCCGGTCCTGGTGGGCTGGGTGAGGGGTTCTCTTCCTTTCGCTGTCAGAAGGAACAACCTGTTTTTGACATAGCGCTTTCAATTGAAAAAGACATTTATGCCCACAGTACGCTGGAATTGCGTAGTTTCTTTAGAAAGTTTCCCTGTGGTAAAGCCCCGGAAGAATATTACGAGTACATCCATAAAAAATCATTGACGAATAGCCCCAGGGAACACAGGAAACTGCGTTCTCTTCTTTTTGAAAAATACCCTGATGAAGCTCGACAGGCTCAACAGGAAGCATGGCATGTGGAGCTTGGAAATAATAAAGACCTTAATATTGAAATTGATAACCGAATTAGAGAAATTATTGGTGCACCAGATATAAAATGCTGGGGGATGATTGGTGGTCCCCCCTGTCAGGCGTACTCTGTTATCGGTAGATCCAGGAATAAGGGGATAGTTGGTTATTCTGCTGAAAATGACAAAAGGAGTTACCTGTATCAACAATATTTGAGATTGATCGCACAGCATAAACCCAATTTTTTCATTATGGAAAACGTTAAAGGGATGTTGTCTGCAAAATTAAATGGCAAGTCTGTTTTTGAAAAAATACTTGATGATCTGAAATTTCCAAGAAAAGTTATAAAAGACCAACGCAGAGGTACAACGATAGAATATCAGATTTACCCACTTATCTTTAATTCTTCAGATTCAAAAAAGCCAGAAGATTTTATTGTTGAAACAGAATATTACGGCATCCCTCAAGCGCGTCATCGAGTGGTTTTACTTGGGATTAAAAAAGATTTTTCAACAGTTCTTCCGGCAACATTAAAAAAGAAAAAGCAACCGGTAACGGTAAAAGAAGTCCTTGGTAATCTACCTGAACTGCGCAGCGGGTTATCAAGAGAAAAAAATAATACATCGGGCCTATGGGTAGAAAGGTTGCGGGAGATAGTTGATTTTGAATGGTTTGAAAAGCATCCAGACAAAGAACTTACTGCATTTATAAGAAAGGCAGTCGAAAAAATCTCTCAAAAAAGCCAAACGCAGGGAAGCGAATATATGCCATACACTACAGAACTTTTTGCAGATAAAAAATTGTCTGCCTGGTATATAGATAAAAGGCTTAAAGGTGTGTGTAATCATACCAGTAGATTACATATGGTGTCAGATCTGCACCGTTATCTTTTTGCTGCTTCATTTGCCGAAAAAAATGGCAGTGCACCGCTGATTGCAGAATTTCCTGATGAATTAATCCCTGAACATAAAAATGTGAGTACAGGTTATTTTAATGACCGTTTTCGTGTGCAGGTTGCAGGAAAACCTTCGTCAACTGTGACCAGTCATATTTCAAAGGATGGACATTACTTCATTCACTATGATCCTTTGCAGTGTCGCAGTTTAACAGTAAGAGAAGCTGCCAGATTGCAGACGTTTCCTGACAATTATTATTTTGAAGGAAGTCGAACACAACAATACACACAGGTTGGTAATGCTGTACCTCCCTTTTTAGCAAGACAAATTGCTGAAATTGTACATGACCTGATTAAGCGGACTATAACTGGATTTTAATATGGATTCGCTCTCCAGTAAACATAGAAGCTGGAATATGTCTCGGATTAAAAATAGAGATACAAAACCTGAATTAATAGTTCGATCTTTATTACATCGCAAGGGATATCGCTTCAGGCTGCACAAAAAAGACCTTCCTGGAAAGCCGGATATTATTTTATCCCGTTTTAAAAAGATTATTTTTGTGCATGGTTGCTTCTGGCATCGTCACGAAGGGTGTTGCTATGCATATAATCCAAAAAGCAGAATCAGTTTCTGGCAGAATAAATTCAACCAAAACATTGAGCGAGATAAGTTCGTACAAAAAGAACTATTTCAAATGGGATGGCAGGTGCATGTGATTTGGGAGTGCGAGATAAAAATAATTGAGCTGCTGGAAAAAAAAATTGAGCAGATCTTTTCTGAATGAAATAAATTCCAACAATCAAAAATGCACCGTTCGAGCCGGTGATTTGAGTGTTTTACGGCGGCTCCGCCGCCGTAAATCGCAGTGCTGACTACGTCCAGCCCTTTGTCCCGTGACTACGCGTCAGAACAAGGAACTGGACCGGACACCGCACACCGATACAATGGAAAAGTACATTATCGTTCATAATTTTAGCTTGTTCAATAGTTATGAACAAAATTATAAATGAACATAAATGTTGCGTTTTTGTTCAGATAAGAATATTGTTCATAGAAGTCGAACTGATATATTTTATGAACAAGAAAAGGATATTACATCCAATGGAAAATAAAATACTCAAGCAATCTATAGTATCCTTTAAAAAAAATTTTGGCTTTCAAATAGAAATTGAAGAATTTCAGAATGATAACTATGATTTCAGAACGGATGCTGTATTAAAAATAAAAAATCAACTGATGGAACTAAAATTCTTTGCAGAAATAAAATCAACGGTGAACTCATCTGTTATTGGTTTCATGCTGCATCACAAGAATGATTTTCCCCACACCCAGTTACTGGTCTCAAATTATATAAACCCGGTAATGGCTGAAAGATTGAAAGATAATGATATCAATTTTATTGATACAGCAGGGAATGCATATATCAATGCCTACCCTGTTTTTATTTTTGTGAAAGGGAATAAAGAAAAAAAATTACAGGTTGCATCCTTCAAAGGCAAAGCATTTACCCAATCAGGTCTAAAAATGATTTATGCGTTGCTCTGTGATAAAAAATTATTAAACAGATCTTATAGAGACATCGCCAGGGAATCCGGCATCGCATTGGGGACAGTGGGGCAAGTGATCGATAATTTAAAAAAACAGGGCTTTGTTATAGATATGGGGAGCCAGGGGAAGAAATTAACAAACGACAAAGCGTTGTTTGACAGATGGTGTATGGACTATTCTGAAAAGCTTAAACCCAAATTGTTTTTAGGAACATTTGCAGGGCCTGATGATTTTTGTAAGCAGTTCCATCTTGAAACTAATCAGGGTCAATGGGGGGGCGAGGTGGCTGCTTTTCAGTTGACGAATTACCTTAAACCGGAAAATGCACTTATTTATGTTAAAGAAGAAAAATTAAGGGACATTGTAATCCAGAACCGGCTCAAGAGAGATGAAAAAGGTAATATTGAAATTTTTAAAATTTTTTGGTCCATTGATGACAAAGAGGAGAATCCTATTGTACATCCGTTTATGGTCTATGCAGATTTGCTTGAAACAAACAACCAAAGAACCATTGAAACCGCGAAAATGATTTATGACCAAAATATCGCTCGACATTTCAGGAAAAGTTAGTTCAGCCCACCTAAAGGCAATCTCTGCAATCAAAAAAATTGCAGACGGTCTTGGCATAAAATTCTTTGTTGTTGGGGCGACTGCAAGAGATTTTGTTTTAACTTGCCTTTATGGTGGCAAAGCACCGAGAATGACATTGGATATTGATTTCGGAGTTGAGATAAAAGACTGGGGAAGTTATGTGAAAATTGAGAAGGGCTTGATAGAATCCGGTCAATTCAAGCAGTCTAAGGAAAAACAAAGGTTTGTTTTTGAAGATACCATTATCGATATTATTCCTTTTGGTGACATATCAAACAATAAAAATCAAATTAGTTGGCCCCCTGATTACAGTGTAATAATGAGTGTATCAGGTTTTGAAGAAGCATGTCAGCATGCGACCAACATAATATTGAATCAAGATCCGTATTTAGAAATTTTAGTCCCGACACTTCCGGGGTTGGCCGTTTTAAAAATATTATCATGGAAGCACTCATATCCTGAAAGACAGAAAGATGCCGAAGACCTCCTATTTATAATCAACAACTATGAACATACTGATATTATGGACAGAATTTTCAATGAAAGCGTTGAAATCCTTGAATCTGAAGCCTTTGATTATAAGATGGCCAGTATAAGAATTTTAGGTCAAGATATGGCAAAAATATGCACCCCTGTGACGGTTGCAGAAGTCAAAGATATATTTATTAAAGAAACTTCCAGGGCATCACAATTTCACTTGGTTGCGCACATGATGAACACGAATCACGAATTTGATGATATTTTAGTTCTGCTATTAAAATTGAAAAAAGGTTTTTTGGAGATGATATGATAAAACAAGAAACATGCTGAGGTGATAAATGAATAAAACAACAATTGAAGCGCAAGGGGATGTGGCAGTTGTCAGAATGACCAACGGTGTTACAAATGCTGTCAACCTTGAATTGCGACAGATTGTTGGCGATCGAGCAGCAACGGAGATGGTGTACACGGGTGTCATGATGCCGACAGTCGACGCGCTGGAAATCGGGCTCGTGGATGAAATAGTCACGGAAGAAGACTTGGAACAAAAAGCAATTGAGAAAATAGCCAATATTGCGAAATTTTCTTGTGAAGGCTTCGCCGCAATAAAAGCTAACCGCACTGATCCAGTTCGTACAGCTTATAAAGCAGGCTTTGAAAAAAAGAATGCACAATTTATTGAATGCTGGTTTAGTAAAAATGTGCAAGCGTATTTATGCAAGGCCGCTGAAAAGTTTTAATTGCATTAGATTTCTGATTTTTTCAATGACGATTTACAAAATATTTTGGGGATCGCAGATTAATCAGCGACCAACAGTGGAATAATCTCTGAAAATCTTTGGAAACTGCACCAATGCGACTGCTTGTCCTGCTCTGCCAGATTGTGCCTTTTCCACAGTCAACAAAGACGGATCACCTCGAGTTGCACCTTGGTTTCTAAATCCCTATTCGGTTGAACAATAGGCATTCCCTTTGTGGCTGCTATTTTTTTTTAACCCTCTTTAAACTTTTCATCATAATATTCTTGTGTTTGAGGGAGGATCAGATTTCAGCGCATGCTTTATCTTGGCAAGATTGCGCAGCTCATTTTTGAAATGGGTCATGACACGGTAAATCCTGGAATTTTTACCCAGCACCTTGTTCTGCCGGGTAAAACCGGCATATGTGCCGGCAGGACCCAGATCAATCATGTTATAATCGCCAGGAATCTCCCGGCAAAGGGTTTTTAAGGCCTGGGGGAAAAGGATGGGCTGCCTGGCAATGGCCCAGAAACAGTCCTTGTCAACGGCAATTTGTTTTTTTCCTGTCAAACAGGAAATAATATCGATTTGGGGCGGTTGGGTTCGGCCCGGTGCATTGGTTTGCTGGCAACGGGTAAAGGCCGGATCAATATTGGGAGAATGGAATCCGTGGGAAATGGGAAGTTTCTGGAACAATGTGCCGGTCGCCCTAAGATGGGCCGCAATTTTCATCAGATTTTCCCTGAAACCGGATACGACAAAATGCCGGTCAAAATGAATGCCCGCCAGGGTGGAATTTTCGTAGATGACAGGATACCTCCCATATAATCCCGGATCTTCAATGATACCGATCATGGTGCCGGGCTCACAGGTTTCTTCCACAATCCTGGCGTGGTGAATCAAGAGGGTCAGGACTTCTTCCACCGGCAACACCCGGGCCAGGGCCATACACACATATTCCCCCAGGCTCACCCCGATGAGACAATCGGGCATAACCCCATGATCCATCAGGGTTCTTGCAAGACTATACTCCACCATGAAAATGGCCGGATGGGTATAAAGGGTTCTTGAAAACACTGTATTTTTTTTATTGTTTTCATTGTACAGAATATCGACAATGGATCTGTGGATGAGCCCCTGGGCGATTTTGTCCAGCCCATCCATATACCCTTTGAATCCCGGATCTTTCTGGTAAAGTTCAATCCCCATCTGATAATAGTGGGACCCCTGACCGGAAAATAAAAATACATTTTTATTCATTGATGCCGTCGCCTTCCACCGGAATGGATCAGATACAGGCCAACGGCGGTGGTGGAAAAATTTCCCACGGAGAGGGTCAGGATGTCTGTAGAGGTCAAAAATTCAATTTGCATATCAAAATCATGCTAAAAAAGTCGAAGATCATTTGTTCCATAATGCTTGAGGGCTTTATCAGGCACTATTAAAATTGTCAATGATTTCAGTTAAGACGGATTGATGGGAAGGACAACATCCACCTTCAATATACCCGCTTCCCGTCGATCCAGGTCTGAACCACCCGGCTCATGTCCGAGAAGGGGTCTTTGTCCACGACACAAAACGTGGCCGGAGCGCCCTCGATCAGTCCGTCGTTTTTGAGCCCAAGAGAGCTGCTTCCGCCAAAGGTTCCAGCAGCCATGGCCTGCACCTGGCTGATCCTCTCGTCCGGATCGAACACCGAGCCGTCCGCCTTTTTTCTGTCTACAGCACGCCTGATGTTGTGCAGAGGATCATCTGCACCGCAGGGACCATCGGAACTGATGCAGATGCGAACCCCTCTTTCTGAGAGGCTCCGCAATGGGAAGGCCTTCAGATATGGAAGGATGCCCCTCTTTTCTATGGTCTCTGCATAGTACGGGATGAATCCAGGCTGGATCGATGCTACCGCACCGCAGGATGCAAAGGGATCCAGTCCTTCCTTGTCCATGATAAGCACGTGCTCAATGGATGCGCTGGACCCCACGCCCAGGTCCTTCACAACCTGGGCCGCCTGGCTGGCCGCGACATTGCCCAGGGCGTGCATGACCAGCCGGTAGCCTTTCTCAGTGAAGAGACTGGCCCGCCTGATGAGTTCAGCCGGGTCCTTAAATCTCAGGTAAGGCATGTGAATTTTTTTCCCCTTCAGGGTGTTCTTCTGTTCAAAGAGCAAAGAAAGCGGCGAGAGGTTTTTCTGTGAGAGGCTGTCCATGGCAGCCCTGAAGCTAGCCTTCAACCCTGAAATGGCGGGCATGCTCGCTGCAGCTCTGTTGGCTCCGTCCAGGAAAAACTTGACGCTTTTCGGGGCATGTTCGCTGCAGATGGAATCCAACTCATCCCTTAATTCAGGGGGGGCACACAGGCCCTCGAAAGCGGTCACGCACCAGCTTAACTTCAATGGGGTGTCCTTTTGCGCCTCTCTCAAGAGCCTCTGAATATCAGACGGCAACCCGGGATCATTGACATGGGTCAGCCCCTTGTGAAGGCACTTGTCAGCTTCGGTGAGGAGAAGCTTCACCTTTTCTTCATCACTGAACGTCTGGAGTTTCTCCCGGAACATGGTGAAAAGAACCCTGGTCAAGGCATCTTCCCACACGGTTCCCTTTGGTGTGCCGTTCAGATGTATATCAATGTCACCCGGCATCCGCAAAGTGTCCCTGCTGATCCTTGTTCGCCTGAGGGCCTCGGTGGAGACCAGGCCCCGATGGCAGGTGGTGTCGACCACCAGGACGGGCGAACCCAGGGAAACCCTGTCGATCTCGTGAATACGCGGGAGGGACGAACTCCTCCACCGTGCATTGTCCAAACCGGAAAAGAAGACCCATCGTTTGTCCGAACCGTTTGATCTGCATGCAGCCTCGATCGCCTCAAGGGCATCATGCCTGGATGTCCAGGCGCTTGCATCTCCTCCCAGAGGCAGCATGGCCGCAATGAAAAAATGACTGTGGGCATCGATAAGGCCTGGTATGATATGCATCCCCCCTAAGTCCGTCGACAATTCCCCCTGGGCTGTTTCCTGATGAAAAATCTTTTGCACCTTTCCATCCCTGATGCACAGTCCTCCCTGCATCTGCTTCAGATTACTTCCGGCCCAAACAATTGCATTGCCCAACACAACATCTTTCTGCTGGCCCATAGATTTCTCCTTTTAAATATCGTTCTGAATCAGACGCTTTTGTATCGCCACCTTTGTCAGCTCATTTATAATAAAACTTGTCTTCAAGTTTCATAAAACCACGGATCGCATGCTCGAGACCATAGGAAACAGGATCTGACGGCCAGGGGAACATTTTCCTTCCCACAAAAAACATGTCTGTCCGGTGGGTTTGTTGACCCATGATGAGTTCGGCAATGGTTTTGCCGTTTAAAGTTGTCAGTGAAACGCCGTGACCCATGCAGCCCAATGAAAATATGGCCTTTTTGTCTCCGCCGAGGTATCCGATGACCGGAGCCATATCCAATGTAATCGAAACAGGTCCGCCCCAGCGATGGGTAAATTGAATCCCCTTTAACTGGGGGAAAATCTCGTGAACATGTGTTTCCAGAAGCCCAAATATCCTGTCATTTAAATCCCTGTTTAAATCTTTGCCGTAACCGAAACTGACATCACCGCCCCCCATCACGATCCGGTTGTCTTTTGTCAGACGATAATAGTGGATCAGATCCCGTGCATCTTCGATACCGGTCCGGCACTTCCACCCGATGGAATCGTATTGTTTTTGTGTTAAGGGTTCGGAAATAACGATATGAGTGAATGCCGGTATTTGAAGCTTTTTAAGCTCGGGGAAAAGAATCGAATAGGCATTGGTGGCAAATACAAGGTATTCGGATTCGATTTCACCTTTTTCAGTGCGGACGATAAATCCGGATGTTGCCTTTTTTTCGAATGTTTTGACCGGTGATTGTTCGTAAATAACTGCGCCGTTTTTTTCAGCCAGGTCTTTCATTCCCCGCGCCAGCCGGGCCGGATTTAAGATGCCGCACCGGGGCTCAAACCATCCCTCCTTGTAAAAATCTGTTCCAAATTCGGCAGATAGCCGGTTCCTGTCCCATCGTTCCACTCCGCCAAGCCCCCATTTCTCCAAAATCTTAAAATCATGGTTGATGCGTTTCGCCTGGGCAGGACTGGTGCCCACCAGCAGGTAGCCGCTGCGTTCATAATCGCAATCGATGTTGTTTTGCGTGATGACGTCATGGAGGTAATCCACGGCTTCCTCCATATATTGGTGGGCAGATTTTGCTTTTTCATCGTTGAACCGGAACTTGGTGATCCCTTTGGTCAGGCCGAAAAGGGTCATGGAAAAACCGCCGTTGCGGCCGGATGCACCATAGCCGCAGACATCGGATTCAATAATGCGGACATCGATGTCCGGATTGATTTGTTTCAGATGATAGCCCACGGACAGGCCCGTGTATCCGCCGCCGATAACAACAACATCTGCTTTTTGGGTGCCCTTGAGGCCGGGATTGGGTGTTATGGTGTGGGGCAGAGATTCCAACCACCAGCTTTTGGATCGGTAGTCATTCATTTCCTGTCTCCTTTTGAAAAAGCTGGCGCTTGACAGACGCGTGCTTTTCCGGCATAATATTTAGTTAGTCAACTAACTAAATATTATGCCGGAAAAGCATTGTCAATATTTTATTTAAAAGGATCATTACATGCTTAAAAAAAACGGGGCGGACAAAAGAATTCAAATTCTTGACGCCTTAAACACCTGCCTCCAAAACAAGCCGTTCGACCAGACTTCCATCAAGGAAATTGCACAGGCTGCGGGCGTCAATCACGGTTTGCTTCATTATTATTTCAAAAGCAAGGAAGACATATTGATCCAGTATATTGACTATGTGATCGATCATTACACAAGCATGGTTCAAGAAAGGTTTAACGATAAAGCGTTAGAAACTATTGATAAAAGAAAACTTGTCAAAGAATTTTTCAAGTTCATCCATGACAGAATCACTCTGGATCGATCTCTCTCAATGGTTTTTATCGAAATATGGGAAATCGCTGTTTATAATCCGGCAGTAAAGGCCAAACTTCAGCGCGCCTATCAGGAATGGATGGATGTGCTGTCTGATATGCTCAAACCGCTATGCAATGACATTGACGTATCCCGCCGCACCAGTTTTGCAGCGGTTGCCTTTCTCGAAGGAATGGCGCTTTTTTCGATTATACTTGATCCGGATTCAAAAGAATTTAAGAAGATATTATCGGATTTTCAGTCTAAAATGATTGATATGCTTTAGATTTAAAGGTGATATAGACTGTCCTGATGGAACGTCAGATATTTCAGGCTACAATTACCCGTCGGAACCCATGGGGAGATTTTGCGCCAAACGGGATTACGGATTAATCCCATTTCTTTATAACCACTTATGGAATAGCATCGAATGAATATTATAATCACTGGATCTAACGGATTTATCGGAAAAACCCTGTTAAACAAATTATTAAACGAATATCCCCAGGCAAATATAACATGCCTTGTTCGTTCGCCTAAAAATTCCGTGAATGAACGAGTTAAAAACGTAACCGTGAATTATCTGGATCTGAATTCAATAATACAATCCGATGCCATAAAAGATGTTGATTATATATTTCATGTCGCTGGTGTTACCAAGTCGGCTACAAAAAAAAGATTTTGGGAGGGGAACGTTATTCCGGTACAGAATCTTGTGGCGGCTGTCAAGCAGACGAACAATAATCTAAAACGGTTTATTAATGTATCTTCACAAGCGGCAAGCGGACCTTCAAAATCTGTAAATCACTACAAAACTGAAACAGAACCCGATACACCAAGCGAATTATACGGCGCTAGTAAGCTTGCAGGGGAAATGATTCTTCGCAGTCAGATGGAAATTCCGTATACGATCATCAATCCCGGAGGCGTTTATGGTCCCGGAGATGTGGATTTCTTAAAAATCTTTAAGATGACAAAAATGGGCCTTAATGTGTACGCCGGAGTAAAAGAAAAATATATTTCACTTATTTATGCCGAGGATTTGGTGGATGCTATTGTTGATGCTGCATTTTTAGAAAATACAATCAATAAAAAATATTTCATAGTGGATGACAAGCCTTTTACATGGCAGCAGATACATGAGGAAGTATTTTCCATTGCGGGGAAAAAACATTTTGATATTAATATCCCCTTGCCGGTTATAAGTTTTCTCGCGAACTTCGGTTCCCTTTATTCCGTTATATCTAAAAAAGAATCCATTCTGAATAAAAATAAAATCGATCTGTCGAGACCTTCTTTCTGGATTGCCTCAAACGAAGCGGCAAAAAAAGATTTTGGATTTAAAACAAAATACTCGATTAGAACGTCATTGGAAAAAACATATAATTGGTATCTCGATAAGGGTTGGTTGTAGCTACAAAGTTTTTTGATCCAGAACCTTCCGTATGGTTCTGGCAAGTTCAGCCACTGAAACCGGTTTCATGACATAGGCGGCAATGCCGAGCTGTTTTGCCTTTTCTTGATCAAGGAGAGAACTATGGCCTGTACAGATGATGACCGGGATATCGGAACGGATCTCAAACACTCGGTTGGCCAGGCCGACTCCGGTCATCCCGGGCATTGCCATATCGGTAATTACCAGGTCAAAGGCATGGGGCTTTGATCCAAACATATTCAGTGCCGTAACCGGATCAAGGCTTGTTTCAACCCTATACCCCAGATATTCCAGTATCTTTTGTGTCATCTCCACGATAAACGCTTCATCATCTACAAAAAGGATGGTTTCCGCTCCACGGGGAATCGTTTCTTCCCCTGGAATCTCAATCTCCAGAAAGATATCAATTGCCGGCAAAATGATCGAAAAGGATGCCCCCTTACCGACCCTGCTGCTCACGGTAATGGCCCCGTTATGGTTTTTAACAATGCCATGCACCACAGCAAGCCCCATACCAGAACCTTTACCAATCTCTTTGGTCGTGAAATACGGATCAAAGATTTTATCCAGACTTTCAGGTGCTATACCGGGCCCCGTATCACTGATGGTGATTTTGGCATAGCTTCCTGCTGCCAGGCCAGGGTATTGTGTGACAGATTGTCCATCTAACAGTATTGTTTCTGCATCGATTCTCAGAATACCGCCGGTCTTCTCCATGGCCTGGGATGCATTGGTACAGATATTCATGAGGACCTGATTCATCTGGGTCCTGTCCGCCAGAATCGATATCCGGGCATCCGGGAGGTTTTGGCGAATATCAACGGTCGCAGGTATCATGGACCTTAAAAAGCTGAGATCCTTGCGAATCAAAGTGACGACATCAATCGGCTTGAGTTCCTGTTTGCTGTCCCTGCTGAAGTTGAGCAATTGTTTTACAATGTCCGCCGCTCTCAGGCTGGCAACTTTTATATTTTCAAGATTGGGGTATGCCGGATCCGATTCCTGCATGTCAGTGATCGTCAGTTCAGTGTTTCCGATAATAATATAAAGAATATTGTTAAAATCATGTGCAATACCGCCCGCAAGCCTGCCGATGGATTCCATCTTATGGGCCTGCCGAAGTTGTTTCTCAAGCTGCTTGAGCTCAGAGACATCTCTGGCAATTCCTCTGAAACCGGTTTTGTTTGCCTGTGAATCTTGTATTAAAGAGACAATGGTTTGTACAAAACACTCGGAACCGTCCTTTCTGATCAGTTGCCAGTCAAGCGCTTTGGTCGGCACACCTGTCCGGTATACCTGATTAAAAACTTTGAATATTTTTCCGGCATTTTCCTTATCCATATATTCCCGGTTGTTCAGTCCCATCAATTCTTCCCGGGAATACCCGAGAATCTGGCACATCGAATCGTTGGAGAAGATAAAATTACCGGCGATATCGACTTCATAATAACCGTCATCAATATTTTCAAGGATATTTCTGTATTTTTCCTCGCTTTCCCTTAAAGCGGTCTCTGTTTGCCGACGCTCCCGGATTTCGACTTTTAATGAGTCTGCCAGCCTTTTTTCTTTTTTATGGGAACGGGTCAGGCCTTTTACCAGGACAGATACGGAAATGGCTGCCAGGGCATTTAAAAATATAAAATTAACCCCTGCCACAACCATCAGTCTTGGAGAATTGAAAAAAGGAAAAGAATTTCCCCATTGGTCAGTGACCATCAGAAAACCAATCACACAGATGGTGACCACATTTATCATAACTGCAAAAACAGCCGCACGGCTTCCCAGCAGGGTCCCGGCAATAATCGCAAACCCGAACAGCCAGACCGGCCCCCCGCTTAATGGCCCCACTGACAGAATGACTGCCAGGCCGACAGCATACATCATGGTACTTGCAGCGATTGCACGAATTTTATAGCTGATTTGGGCCGATAACAAAAGGATGACACCAAAGATCCAGAAGGTGCCATCGCAGAACAAAAGCCACCACAGTTTTTTTTCAATGGCCATGGGAATCACCGCGATAATGACAAAAAACCCCAATACCAGCCCGGAAAAAAGTATGGTGGAAAGAATTCGAACCTGCCAATAAACGAGACTGTCTTTCTCATAAGCATCCCCCGGAAAGATTCTCTCTTTTACTGTCGACACCAGTCCCATATTCTCCTTTCTCCTCTTTACGCCCATATTCCAATCATATGGCCCTATCATTGCTTAATCCGGTATTATTGTAAAGACATCGGTGGTTAAAAAAATATACAAAAATAATTTTTCACATTGTAAAAAAAAGCTGCGTTAAGCGCGTGATTTTGGCCGTGCATAGATCGGTCAAACTTGGGTGTTTTGGCTTTTGTCCCGGCTATCAGTATTCTTCCCTTCACCCCCTTGTGCTGCATCCTTTGATTCCGTAAATAACAGCCTTTTCCCCAATTGTTTTGATAACAATCAGGATGCCCAGTATGTGGTCACCAATATTCCCGCACCCCCCAATGAACTCAACCTGCCGCCAATGTCCCCGGAAACCTCATCTCCCCTTTTCCGAATGCAAAAAGATGAAGCCATT
>VMSR01000142.1 GCA_013792075.1 Desulfobacula sp. | reverse complement strand
GACTTGCATGTGTTAAGCACGCCGCCAGCGTTCATTCTGAGCCAGGATCAAACTCTCCAGTTATAATCCTTTGATAAAACTTTTTAGGTCTTTACGACCCGCTCTTTTCTTTTCTCACTGACCAATTTTCAAAGATCAAACTTTCTTCTGGAAGAAGAATTTTCCTTCCCCCAACCGAACTCGATAATAATATATGAAGATCTAATTATTGTCAAACTATTTCTTAATGGATTTTAAATAAATTTGTTATTTCAACACAAGCCCTGCTGGAAGTCTTTCTCCGAACTGAATATTTTTTTCGTTTAATGCCATTTGGATTTTTTCAACCACCCTTTTTATAAGCGCGGCGTCTGCCCCTGTATTTTCCAGCCATTGGATAATTTGAGCAATTGTGTCAGAATCCATGTCCCTGTTCCTGTCACCGGTCTTCCTTGCAATCTCGGACACAAGGCTTTGGGCAGGGTCTTCCTTGTTCCATTTTTGTTTCATCAGCCTGTGCGCCCATCTGGATACTTCTGCAGGTGGGATCACCCTGTCAATGGACCCATACAATAACTCCCGGGCTCCCAAACGACCCAAAGTCCAAAACAGTCTCTCTTGTTTTTTCCCTGGTTTAAGCTGGGGCAAAAGGGCCTTGGCCAGCACCACCTTGTCTTTGACAAGCAGCCGTTCCATGTTCCCGGCAGCCATCCAGAGTTCAATCTGCTCCTGGGGAGAAAAACTTCCCTTGTTGGTTTTTGGCTTGGTTAAAAAGGCAGCAATATCCTGATAAACCTGTCGTTGCTGGCCGGCATTTAACCCGCCGGCTATCCGTCTCAGGCAAATCCACCATTCAAGCCGATTTTGCTGGGCTTTATTAAATTGGAGGCCAGACAAATAAACCTTCCAGAATTGCCTTGTTCTTTCTCCATCAAAGGCATCCCCAAATCCAGGGCGCATGCAAAACCCCAATAGATTCAGCCACCTGGACTCATGTTCTGCAGAAAATAAGCGGGATGCTTCAATTGCAAGAAGGCGGTCGGCCAGCCGGCGCAAAAAAGACAAGGGCCAGTTGGCTTTTCGCTGTTCAACCATGTCTTCAATCTGCTTCACAAGACCGTTTAAATCCAGGTCCACCTGGGACTGACTGGAAAAAGCCTGCTCAACCCTGTCGCTTACCCTCTCTATCAGCCTATCGTCATACACCTCTGTTTCTGCAGATTCAACGGCCGCTCCCAGATCTCTAAGCTGGAACTGCAATTTCCATCTATGCTCGCTTACGGATGATTGGCAATACATGGCAAGGGTACCCATCTCTGTGTATTCAGCCCCCATGGTCACGGGTATTGTCTTTTTTTCCCCGTTTTTGCCAAACCGAACAATGGTCTGGATGGGTGTCATGGATGTCAAAGAATCGTCAATGGAAATGATATTGCCTGCCCTGTCTCCGGATCTGAAACTCGAACTATAGACATCAAAGCTGACCGGCTCATTGGCCCTGACATCAAAAGCCATTTCCGAAAGATCGATCACCGACCCTTCATCTAAACCTCTTTCAACAAGACAGACGGCTTTGGCATCATTGCCCGATTCCACCGTGACACCCAGATAGTAACTTCTCGGACTTCCACTGCCGACCCGAACCCCCACACCCAGCTTTACAAGTCCATAATAGGATGCCCCCACACCAACGGCAAGTTCAGGACTTGCATTCTCCAGTATCCGGGGTTTTTGGGGGTCTGCCGCCTTAAACCACCTTTGAATCGCTTCCTTGATCCGTGACTGAACCAGGATGGGCTTCAGGGTTCCGCCATTGAATAAAATAAAATCCGGCATGGGTGACTCTTTACCAAGAGCCTCTTTCACACCTGTCCGGTGTTTTTCCAGGAACCGAACAATATGTTTGGTTACAGAGGATTCCCGTTCAAAGGGAAGACCGAAATCGGCTATTTCTTTTCCCGTATCCATGTCATTCAACTCGGCCATATCCACATCAGGGAAAAACCGTTCCTGCAAAACAGTCTCCACCTCCCCGCGGGTCAAATCCGCAGCAAGGGTTCCTGCAATAAGTGCCCGCCCCTGCCCTTTCAGGGTAATCCTGACGGACCGCTCCCCATTTTCAAGAATTTTTTCTTTGGCTTCCCGGCATCTGTGGCAAAGCGTCTTCCATTTATCAGGAGTCAGATGCGTCTTGGATCGAAACTTTGCTTCCACAACCTTGGCCAAAGCCAGGTCTATATTGTCCCCTCCCAATATTAAATGGTCCCCAACCGCCAGGCGCTCAAACCGTGGAGACCCTTGGGTGGCGGTTACCGTAATCAAAGAAAAATCACTGGTACCGCCACCGACATCACAGACCAGAATCAGGTCATCCTCCCGTATATATTGCTGCCAGTCCATCTCATGGAGAATCAACCAGCTGTAGAAAGCTGCAAGGGGTTCTTCAAGAAGTGTTACCGACGCACCAAATCCGGCAATCCCAATGGCCTCCATGGTCAAGTCCCTTGCCTCTTCATTAAAAGATGCGGGCACTGTGATCACAACAAACTGGTTCTCCAGAAATTGATCTTCATCTTTGACAAAATGATTCCAGGCACTACGAATGTGGGTCAGATATTCAGCTGTTGCCACAACAGGAGAGACGCGCTCAACCCCTTCCGAGCCCCATGGAAGAATCTTTGCGTTGCGATCTACCTGGGGATTGCACAACCAGCTTTTAGCGGAAGAAACCAGTCGAGACGGAATCTTGGAGCCATGATCCCTGGCAAATGTCCCGGCAAAAAGGTCCTCTCTTTTTTTCCAGGGGTGTTTTAATACCTCTTTTGAAATATCATATTCGCCCGGGATATATAAAAAGGAAGGGAGAACGGGAATTT
>VMSR01000283.1 GCA_013792075.1 Desulfobacula sp. | reverse complement strand
TCTGAAATCTCCATGGCCCAGTGAAATCGTCTGAATATCTTCACCAGATATGCTTAAAAAGCCAGGGGCTATGGGATCACTATTCACGGAAAATCGAACATCACCGGTCCGGATTAACAAACAATTTTTTGTCTGTTCAATTTTAAAATCCTCGGTCCCGGGGATATGTTTTGGCGGATGCTGGTCCGAAAAAAACAGGGTGAGTCTTTCATTGGGTTGCATTGAAATTTGAACATCAAACAGAGCCCATTTAATGCTGTGGTCATCCCACCTGGCCAATACCGTGTGCCCGCAAGGATAAATAATTTGGTTTTCATCGGCAAAGCAAAAATGATCCAAAGATTTCACCCTTCCCTTTGGAAAAGGCATCCCAAAGGAAACGGGTTCAAGGTTCCGTTTCAATCCACAGGGTTCTTTGAATATTATTTTTAAGGGGTTCAAAATAAAGTATTCTTAATTCTGGCGTAAACGATTATATGCAGATGCATAATTTTGGGCCATTCTTTCACCTGAAAACTCATTGTGAATGAGTGCCATCCCCCTTTGAACCAATTTACGGGAAAACACCTCGTCCTGAAGCACAATCCGGATTTTTTTTGCCAACTCATTTGGATCATTTTTCTTGAACAATACCCCTGTCTGGTTGTCTGCTATAAGATCGGTACAACCCGGAATACGCGAGGCAATGACCGGTATCCCTGCCGTCATTGCTTCCATGAGGCACCTGGGAATTCCCTCAAGACTTGAAGGAAGGACAAACACATCAAATCCGTTTAAAAATTCCAGCCTGTTTTGCCTGAATCCCAGAAAGTGGACTGAATCGGCAATATCCAATTGGATTGCACGGTTTTCCAATTGTTTCCTTTGATCCCCCTCACCAACAAGCACAAGCTTCCATTTTATTTTTTCATCTAAAATCCTCACTGCCTGTAACAATACATCAAGACCTTTTCTCTGGATCAGCTGGCCTATATATCCGATGATAAAAAAACCATCCTGTTTCCATTCAATAAGCGCTTCTGCTGTTACAGAACAATTTTGAATTTCAGTCGTATCAACGCCGTTCTGTATGAAGTTTAATCGTCTTTTTAAAAAGGGAATCGGAACAAGATCGTCATATAAATTTTTAGACAAAGGAATCACGGCATCAAAGAATGGGAAAACCATGCGGTTGATTATCTCATAACACTGCAATTTGAATCCTGCTTCCTGACTCCATCCATGGGGTGTTGAAATAATCTTGCAAGAGGTGCCGATTACTGCCATCAACCCTATCAAGTCCTGTTTATAGCCATGGGTGTGAAGAATATGGATATTTTTTCGCCGGATAAATTGTCTGAGCTGCTTTACGGCCGACAAATTAAATTTTCCATAGGCTGTAAAAATCTTTGTTTCGAAACCCAGTTTCGAAGCCTGTTCACATAAAGGAACCTTTAAATTCGGCTCATCTTTAATGGCTGCCACAATTGAATGAATTTCTGCTGGATCCAGGTGCCGAACAAGGGCCAATATCCATCTTTCCGCACCATACAGGCCGGCAGGACTTCCCAGTTGTGCCACATTGATTTTCAAGGCTGTAAATATCCCTTTTCCCATAACCCCAGCATCATCAGACCCCATAAAAAAACATTGTGATCCCTCTGGCAGGTCTGGTGCTCCTGCCAGATCTGTTTTAGATAAACCATATTCAGGTAGTTTTTGATGAGGGGGCTTGAAAATATGACATCAGAAGCATTGGTTTTTAACTGGTTTCTCAGCCAAAGAGCTGCCGGAATGGAAAACCCCTGTTTGGGCAGATTCTGGATCTCTTGGGGAAGTCTTCTGCCGGCAAGGTGGCGCAAGACAAGCTTTCCCTGTTTTGTGTTCATCTTCAGACGGGCGGGCAATCTGGCACCAAATTCAAGGATTCTATAATCCAACAGGGGATTTCTGATCTCAAGAGAGTGGGCCATGCTCATTCTATCGGTTTTAACCAGCACGTCATCGGGCAGATAAAATTGAATGTCCGTATGCTGGGCCTTTGACAGGGCATCTTTGCCAGAACTGTTCTCATAAAGGGGCAGTACCATTTGTGCCGGAGAAAATCCGTTTAACGCCGTTAAAAACGTCTTTGAGTACAATTGATCCCGGGTATCCTGGCGCAGCCAGATAAGGTCGTTGTAAAAGGCCCGGGCATCGCTGACCGAAAGGTTTTCAAGAATGGTTTTGAACCGAAAATATTTGGGTATTCGGGAGGATCCAGGATACATTTTGCCGAGCCTGGAAAAAATGCTGTTTCTTACACCCTGGGGAATACGGGATCTGATCACAGATTCCATCTGGTGGGGCAGATACCGAAAGGTATACCCGGCAAAGGCTTCGTCCCCGCCATCTCCGGACAATGCCACCGTGACATTTTTTCTGGCGTTCTCACAAACATGCCAGGAAGGCAGGGCGCTTGAATCTGCAAAGGGTTCATCAAAGAAATGGGCCAATTTGCAAATGGACTCCCAATCATCCGGCAGGACGGTAAACTCGTAGTGGTCTGTCCTCAAATGGGCTGCAATCTTTCGGGCCTTTGGCAGTTCGCTGAAATCGGGATTTCCAAAACCGATGGTATTGGTGATGACCGGTTTGTCCATTAATTCTGCCATGAACGAAACCACAAGACTTGAATCAATACCAGAGGATAAAAAAGCACCCAAGGGGACCTCGCTTGCCAAACGGCATTGAACCGCTTTTCTGAGCAAAAGCGTCACCTCTTCCGTGGCTTCTTCCAGAGAACACGCTTCAACGGGATCAAAGGCAAGTTGCCAATACCTTTTTTTGATGATCCCGTTTTGAGTGATGTTTAAACAATGGGACGGTAAAAGCTTTTTTATATCCGTAAAAATTGAAAACGGCGCCGGAATATACCCAAAGGAAAAATATGAATCCAGAGCCCTGGGATCGATGGTTTTATCTGAAAAGCCGGCGGCAAGAAGGGCTTTTATTTCCGAGGCAAAGGAAAATCTATTTTTGTCCCAGTGATAATACATGGGTTTTTTGCCCACCCTGTCCCGGGCAACAAACAATTGCCGGGTCTGTTTTTCCCAGATGGCAAAGGCAAACATGCCGTTGAGTTTGGAGAGGCAGGCTTCTCCCCATTCCGCATAGGCATTTAAAATAACCTCTGTATCGCTTTTTGTCCTGAACACATACCCTTTTTGAATCAGAATTTCTCTGATTTCACGATAATTGTATATTTCCCCGTTAAAGATGATCTGAAATCTGTCTTGCGCATCTGCCATGGGCTGTCTGCCCGAAGAAAGATCAATGATGCTCAGACGCCTGTGCCCCAATGCCGCAAATTCATCCACATAAAAATTTTCATCATCAGGCCCCCTGTGGGCCAGGGCAGCCGTCATTTTTTTTATTCGAATCCGGGCGTTATCCGGTGCATGGGAAGAAAAATCTATGAATCCTGCAATTCCACACATTATTTATGGCCTTCCCAATAGGGTTTCATACACTTTTTCATAGGCTTGTATCATGGTGTTAAAAGAAAAATGTGTCTCAAACTTTTTCTTTGCATCCCGGCCCATGTTCCTGCGCTTATCAGGCGTGTTCACGGCATCTGCCAATGCAGCGCGAAAGCCGTCCAGGTCATTGGAAGGAACAACCCATCCGGTCTTTTGATTTTCGATTAACTCAGGGTTGCCGCCCACATCGCTTACAATGGCCGGAATGGCGCAGGCCATGGCTTCCAGTAGGGCCATGGAAGTTCCCTCGCTAAAACTGGTCAAGGTGAAAATATCCATTGTCTGGACAAACAGGGTGGCGTCAGTTCGGAAACCCGTCAGTACAATATCCTTTTCAAAGCCCGATTGTGCGACCCTGTCTTTAATGACAGGCATCAAAGGTCCGTCCCCGACAATCAATGCTTTAAGATGTGGTGCGTTTGGTTTTAACAGCTCAAATCCGTCCAGAAAAAGGGACATATTTTTAATGGGGTCCAGACGGCCGCAGGTTCCCACCACCACATCCGTTGGCCTGAACCCCAATTGGCTGCGAAGGTCTTCTTTTTCCTGGAAACCAATGGGGGCTATCGGCTTTACCCCGTTGTATATGATTTTTATTTTTTCGGGCAAAAGGCCTTCATAAAAAATTAACCGTTGTTTGATATCCCCGGATACGGCCGTGCACTCAGCCGTCAGATGTTGGAAAATATGCTGGTTGATCCATTTTCGTTTTGTTTTTTTTGTTTCCGGATAATGACGCCCATGCTCCTGGAACAATACTTTCACCCGGGGGTGGATCATCCGGGTGAGTGCTGCATAAAACCAGGGCGTATACTGATGGGCGTGGAAAAGATCTATCTGATGTTTTTTGGCAAACGTCCTGAGTTTGACAGGGATTTTCCAATCGATCCCCGGGCGACGGTCAAAAGAATAAACCGGAATACCGCTTTTTTGGGCATCAGATGCCCATTTACCCGGTTCATCAAGACAGAGGATCACCATATCATAGGCTTTGGAAAAATACTTGGCCATATCAATGGCCAGCCGTTCTGTACCTCCCGGATTCAGACTATGGACAATATAGGCGAGTCTAGGACGCATTGTTGAGGAGGGTCTTCAATTTTTCCATGGACAATTTCCAGGAAAAGTTGTTCTTTGTAAATTTTCTGGCAGAATTTCCGGTTTTCACTGCAAGTTCCTTATCATTAAGCAGCATCAGGACATCGTGGGCAAAGGCTGTGGGGGTATCTGCAAGGAACAGATGCTCTCCCGGGCAGGCAGGTATTCCGCAAAGAGCTGCTGAAGTTAATACCACGGGTTTTTCCATGGCCATGGCCTCCAGAACCTTGTTCTGTATTCCCCTGGCAATCCTGAGGGGCACCACACAGACCCGGGCTCGTTTATAATAGGGCCGAATATCTTCTACAAATCCTGTGACCACGACATTTTTTAGGTTTCCCAGGCGCCGGACACGGAAATGGGGGTTATTTCCCACAATAAAAAACATCGCCTCCGGTATCCTGGCGCGTATGAAGGGAAAAACCGCTTTGCAAAACCATTCGACCCCTTCCACATTTGCATAATAATCCATTGCCCCGGCAAACATAATGATCTTGGACGACGGGTCTGGTTCTGATGCCAAGGGCATGGTATCACAAGAAAAATAGGTGTGATCAACCCCGTTGGGAAGGGTGTGAACCTTTTTTGCGTCTCCGGTCCTTTGGATAAAAAGCCGGCTTTCCTCTTCAGACACGAAAACAGAGGCATCAAAAAATTGATTTGTTTTTTTCTCAAATGCCAACACTCTTTTTGCTTCCACTTTGTAGAGCAAGCGCAACAAAAATGATGACCTATCCGCATACTGGCGCCATTTTTCCGAATCCACGTCGCAAAAATCCATTACCAGTCCGGGCCTTTCTAACCGTTTGCCTTGTTGGCTGTAGAATTTAAAAACATGGGCCGCCATGGGGGATGAAAAGCAAAACACGGCATGATAGGTTTTCCTGGACAATAGTTCAGATAATTTTTTATAAAAATCGGCCTGGAAAAAATAGCCTTCTGAAATAGAATTGCCGGCCAATAAGCTTCTCACCCCTCGAAGTTTTCCCCAAACCGGATTTAATGGAAAAAGGTGGACCCGGTGACAATAGGATTCAAGGTTTTTTTTAAACCCAAGATCTGATTTCTTGTCCGCCAATGCCATCAACTCAATGGAAAACGATTCTGACAAATATTTAATTTCATTAAAGGTCCGGATCTTGTCCCCTTTATTGGGTGGATAGGGAATGCGGTGGGCAAGGAAGAGAATTTTTTTATTTTCAGCCATCATTTTTGCCAGCGGCTAATTTTAAAGGGAAGAACAGCAAGGGTTCGAACAAAAAAATAAAGGTAAACAAGAAAAAAAAGCTGGGCCTTTCTTAAAAAGCCGGCCTTTTTATTCCTGACCTTGAAAAGGACCCATCCCCCCGGGACCAGGAATGCAAGCAAACCGGCCATACCCAGGGTTGCATTCATGGAAATTGCAACCAAAGCAAACAACAAAGGGAGGAACAGGCCAAAATATAACGGAATTCCAAGGCTTGGCAGCTCCTTTAAGTGAATCCCGTGTCTGAACAGGCCATGAAAATTTCCCACCCCCCGCCACAACTCTTTTTTTGCAAATGCAAGGACCGTATCCGCCTCCCCCAGGTGCACGGCAGAAATGGCCTGGTCGGCCATAATAAGCCCATGGGAAGATATCCGATATGAGAAATCCACATCCTCGCAGGTCACAAGACTTTCATCAAAGCCATTGAGGTGAGTGAATTTTTCTTTTCTGACAAAAAAATTCATGGATTCCAGCCATGGGACAGTCTCTGGGAGGGAAGATTTTTCCCTTATGAGATACCAGGCTTTCTGAACCCAGGTTGCATCTGAATCAATTTGGGGCGGACTGCCCCAGGCCACAATTTTTTCATCATAAAAATATTTTTCCGCCGCCATGAGCCAGTCAGGAGATACAATGCAGTCGGCATCCAGAAATGCCAGAATCTGCCCGCTGGCATATTTTGCCCCAAGATTGCGCAGACCGGATACATTTTTGGTTTTGTCTGTTAACACACGCGCATTAAAGGCTGCGGCGATCTCACAGGTTTTGTCCTGGGATCCGTTATCCACCACAATTACCTCCAACCGATCTTCAGGCCATGACAGGTTTGAAATGGATTCCAGACACAAGGGTAAATATTTCTCTTCATTAAAGGTCGGTATAATAACACTGACCTTAGAGGATGTGTGCTGCAGATTCGTCATATTTTGATAAAGGCATCCCGACTTACAAGCTGATAAATTTGCGGGCATACCTGCCCAGAAGAGTGGTCACCCCAACCGGTGTTCGGGATAAAAGGGTTTCCAGAATGTCCCGATGGGAAGCAAAGGGCATGCTGCTGATTTTTGCCAGGGGCACAGGCGTTCCCATCTCTTGTCTGGTATCAAAATCCGCCCAATGAAGAAATTGCGGTTCGCTCCCCCATTGTTTTTTAAAGTGAAAACTGCCTTCCCCCGGTGTGGACCTGCCAAAATCAAAAACAGGATACCGGTTGGCAGCGGTAAATTTTAAAAACTCCCAATAAAGCAGCATATTGGGGTTGAACTGATTAAATCGCCTCAAAGAGGAAGCCCAGGGGATGGAGACCACCCTGGGATGGCACAGGATAATTCCGGCGGCAACAGGTCTTTTATCCGGCATTCGGACAATACCGATGTGGGCTCTGTTTTTATAGGCACCAAGGATACCCTGAAGCCATTTTTGGGAATGGACCAAAGAGCCCAGGTCCCGCATGTTTTCACAAAAGACGGGATAAAGGGCAGATACGAGTTCTTTTCCCCCGATCCGGAATGTCAGGCCGTCCCTGATCGGTTTTTTTACCTGGCTTCTCACCTTTGCCCTTAGGGAGGAAAATAAAAGCTCTGAAGAAGGTGGCAACCGGAGCAGCATTCTTGCCTTTTCCGGGTTATGGGTCAGGTTGGAATCAATCTTTGCAAAGGAATGAACCGACCGGATACACAGACGCGGAATCTGTCTTTCCCTTGAATAGGCCACCCCATGATGGAGCAGCTGTATTTCAATTTCAGCAGAATCGGCCAGCAAACCGCCGGCATCGCAATAGGGAAGAGAGACAAGCATCCCCGGCCGGCCCGGCAGCCGGACATGGACCAGGGGTAAAATTCCCTGGACCCGATTTTGGATTTTGGCCATGAAATAAACGGTCTCAAACCCATAGGCAGCCCCAATCGCCTGCTTAAACCCGTACAATTGATAGGCAATACCATGGGGATGCCTGAGAACATAATGGTCCCATGCGTTTTTGTCATCTGGCCCTGCAAGGTGTATGTTCGGTTTGTCCATCAAGGATACAGAGAATGGATATGGCCCATGGCGGTTTTAAAATTCATGGAAGAAAACCTGCGGATCATTGCCTCCATTTTATTTTTTGTCCGGCTTAAATTCACATAATGTCTGAATTTTAAGGATAATTCGGCAAGGTTCACCCGGGGCTGGTCCGGGTCAAATTCCCAGGGATGGGCATAAAATACAAAGGCATTTTCCTTTTTTAAAACAGCAGTAATACCAAGTTGAAACATGGAAAAAGGAATAAGCCTGAAATACCCGCCTCCCCCGAGGGGGAGTATATGATTGAACAGGCTCAGGTTTGAAACGGGCAGCTCAAAAAAATTTTCCCCCAACTGATAAAGGCCCTGGTTTTTAGGGGCATTAGAAAGGTCAAGACGTCCGTACCGGCCATGGGCTTCAAAAGAGTTATAACTTGCATCATACAGGTATCCGGCGTCTTGAATCAAAGCCAGGACCTCATCATTGATGGAAAAACTAGGGGCCCTGTACCCAACCACCTCTTTTCCCGTAATATCTTCTAACAAGGCCTTACTAATGTGAAGGTCCTGGATGAGAAGATCTTTGTCCAATTGGGGACAAAGATCGTGGCCATATCCGTGGGAAGCCACTTCATGGCCTCTGTTTGAGATTTCCCTGACAAGGCGAGGGCATTTTTCTGCCACCCATCCGAGCACAAAAAAGGTGGCCCTGGGTTTGAAAGAAAAAAAATCAAGAAGGTCCAGTATCCTTAGGGTGCTTTTTTCTACCCTTAGCTCTAACGAATTCCAGGTTGAAAATTGAATATGGGATTTAAAATTTTCAACCTGGAACCAGTCTTCAATATCAAATGTGAGCAGGATGGAAGGCTTCTCTGCCAATGCCATGGTATTCAAATCCAGCCTCTCTTACTTCTGCGGGGTCATATTGATTTCTGCCGTCAAACAGAACCGCCTGTTTCATTTTTCCGATCATCTGCTTAAAATCGGGTTGCCGAAAGGCTTTCCATTCGGTTACAAGGATAAGGGCGTCAGCGTTTTCCAATGCCGTGTATTGCTCGTTTTCCAGGGTGACAAGCCCCTGGGAAATCCAGATTTCCGGTATCTGTTTTTTTGCCTGGGTATTGGCAATGGGATCATAGGCCCGAATTTTTGCACCGGCCTGGATCAAGGTCTCCATCAGGACAAGGGAAGAGGCTTCTCGCATGTCATCGGTACCGGGTTTAAATGCAAGTCCCCATATACAAAACACCCTGCCGGAAAGATCCTTTCCAAACCGCGCTTTTACCTTGGATCCCAGCACCTGTTTTTGCAGATTGTTCCGGGCTTCAACAGAATCCAGAAGAGTGGGCTCAAATCCTGCGTCCTTGCTGGTTTGTATGAGGGCTTTCACATCTTTTGGAAAACAGGAGCCCCCGTAACCGCACCCGGGATAGATAAACGAATAACCGATCCTGCTGTCCGAGCCTATTCCCTTTCTCACATTCTCAACATCCACGCCCAGGCGTTCACAGATATTGGAAATTTCATTCATAAAAGAAATCTTGGTGGCCAGCATGGAATTGGCCGCATACTTTGTCATTTCAGCATCCCGGACATTCATGAAAAGCATTTTATCCCGGTTTCTCGAAAACGGCGCATAGAGACGTCTCATCATTTCAATTGCGCGTTTTGAATTGGCCCCCACAATGATCCGGTCCGGCTTTAAAAAATCATTGACAGCAGCCCCTTCCTTTAAAAATTCCGGATTGCTGACCACATCAAATTCAATATTCAGATGTCGTTTCTCAAGTTCTTTTTCAATTACAGCCCTCACCCTGTCGGCTGTTCCAACCGGTACCGTGGATTTGTCCACAACAACGGCATACTCTGTAATCAGTCGGCCGATCTGTTCTGCCACCTTTAGTACATATTGAAGATCCGCAGACCCGTCTTCACCCGGCGGGGTTCCCACGGCTATAAAAAAGAAGTTGCAATCCCTGGCCGCTGCCGCCAGATCCGTTGAAAATTCCAGGGTGCCGTCTTTGAAATTTTGAAGCACAATCTGTTCAAGACCCGGTTCATATATGGGAAGAATCCCTTTTTTCAGATTTAAAATTTTTTCTTGGTCAATATCAATACAGGTCACATGACTTCCCATTTCGGAAAAGCAAGCCCCTGTTACAAGTCCCACATACCCTGTGCCAATGATGGTAAGCTTCATTCTATATTTGTTCTCCCCTTATTTTCAATTTTCAGTTCAACAAGATAAACCAGATACACGAGCAATAAAGCAACTCCGAAAATAACCAGTCCGGACATGTCATGGAGAAATCCATGGGCCGTATCCGGACCGATCCAGAACGCCATTGCAGCCGTAATTGTCAGTCGGATCACATTTACCGCCACGGCAATGGGAACTGCGGACAAAAACAAAATCCATTTTTTCAAATTTGTAAAGGGGGCAAGGAATGCAAACAAACCGGTAAGGGCGATGAGGGATGTCAGGGAACGCAGGCCCGAACAGGCATCCACCACTTCCAGGGAGGTATTGGCCAGATGTAAAATATTTCCTTCCCTGAAAACCGGGATTCCAATGAAATGGATCAGGTCTGAAGAAAACCTTGCGGCCATGAGCTGAAGGGGAAAAGCTACTTTGTTCCAGAGGATTGCGGGGATGGGGATCATGATGATAAGATAGACAATGGGTATCCACACTTTTTTAAAGACCTTGCCCCCCCAACAATAGGAAATGATCCCTGCCAGGGTGACGACCATTGAAAATCGCATTAAAAAAAATTCAGCGCCGGCATGACCCGCCAGATGGAGGACCATACCCACAATAAGAATGCCTCCCCCCCAATTGGAAGGCGTGGGCTCAATCAGGGCAATCTCATTTTTTTTGTACCAAACCATATACAGGCAGATAAACGGAATCAGAAATCCATGGGAAAAATTGGGATCCGTTGACCAGTCGGATATCAAGGTGGCAATGGCATGGTGATACAGCAGATAAAAAGATGCCAGGATCAACAAAACCTGAATCAGTATATTGGGTTTAATTTTGAATGCCATTAACCGTTTCTCTTGTCAGGACGGGATATGATCGTCTAAAATCGGCTTGATCTGCTTTGCAAATTCTTTGAGCAAATCAACCGTAACCTGTTCATTGTCCAGGATGGGTGAAATCAGTCGTACAAAGGACCCATCCGTACGCTGTTTTGTAATTGAATCAACAACCAGCCAAATTTTTTGCATATATTCAGAAGAAATAATCCTTCCCCTGGACTGGAACCAGTATAAAACAATTTGTTGCTCCACTCCTTTTTGCAGCAGCAGCCGGCTGACAAAAACCTGATTATTCTCAAACGCAATGGGCTCTTCTGAGGATTTAACAATATTCCACCCGGCTCCCGGCAGACAATTCTTGGGTGAATGAATCAAATCCCCTTCCTTCTGACTCTGATAAAACCCCACATATAAATTAATTGTATTTCCGTTTGGGTTTTTGTAATTTGCCAGAATATAATCTTCAACCCCAAGAATATTGTAGATCTCCTGGTCCAACGTTCCTTTGACCCCTTTCCAGCGCTCAATTTCTTCGGGGAAAAGGGCAAAGGGTTTGTTGAGCACCTTTCTTTCAGACCGGCTGACAGCCAGGGTCAAAACCGAGGTTATCACCAGAATGACAACAATTGTTATGGTTCTGACATAAGACATGGTAATTTTATTTTTCCCGATTATAAATATAAGTGTCAAAGGAGTCCCTGGATTGTGCTATATCGGGTCTGATGGGTTTTTCCGGGTACAGGCTTATGGAAAAAAAGACCCGGTTATCCGTATAGTCATTTCTTCCCAAAGAATCGGTGTTATAATCTTCAAAGCTGTAATTAAGATTGAGTTGAAGCCATTGAAGCACTTCCCATGAAAGACCTGCTCCCAGTGTCAGCATAGTATCTTTCCGGGCCCCAAGGCTCTCATGGAACTCAATGAGTTGGTAGGACCCCGACAGATTGGATGACACTTGTTTTAACAGCTGATACTTCAACAGGTATCCCGCCTTGTAATAGGTGCTGTACCCGAGGCTTGCGGCCTCTTCCCCTGAATCTGAATATCCGCTGGAACCGGTGATGGTAAATGAGGCTTTTTTGCTGAAATCAAAGGTTTTATAGGCATTCAGATCGATAAAAGGATCAATGGAATCTTCATTGGCATTGCTCCACTCATGGAACAGGGCTCCTATTCCCAGCATGATTCCTGAATCTTCGGTAATATCCCAGTCAAAACCGATGGAAGGGTGGAAAATATGGTGTTCATAGGTTTGGGTTTCTGAAAAAGAATGTCGATATTTAAGATATCCGTCAAAATTTTTTGAATAATTTCGAAGATACCGGACATCACCGGAATAGGTTTTTATATCATTTAAATCATCATCAAAATCTTTATTTCTAAAGGCAAAATTGGTGTCCATACCCGTTTTGGGTGAAAACCAATAGGAGATATAGCCGGAAGGCTCATATAGTTTATATTCATCTGGATCCGGTTGCTTATAGGTGTCAAACTCGTAGAGAAAGCTTAAATTTAAAAAATCTTTCCGGCCATAAATATTTGATAGTCCTGCCCGGGCTCTATTCAGGGCGTGTTCTTTGTAAATGCCTGTTCGAAATTGCTCTTCAAAACGATTGGTATAATCATAATCATATGTAAGGTGGGTGTTTTTGCGGACCTGGGTTTTTCCCTTGATGGAGGCCTCATTTTGCCAGGAATCGCCCTGATAATTACCAGAATTACCATCGTAATACAGATGGGCGGCAATATCTGTATGCTGGGCGGGTTTAAACTCACTGTCAAGGGAAACCTTGTGTTGAAGGCTGTCTCTGTTGTTTTGGTTTTTATAGTCTTTGTATACGGGCGAATAATTTAAATAGACTTTCCGGTTTATATCCAAAAAACCCATGGAAAAACCAAGCGCATAGGAGGTAATACTCTCTTCTTGTTTCTGGCTGGCAGTTTTAAAATAATTGTCCGAATATTCTTCACTAATGGTCAGTGTGGGAACGATCTGGAGAAGGGTTCTGGCAGATATCGGCAGTTGCGTTATCCCCATTGTCAGCAAAACAAACAGACCTGTCAGCCATAATCCGTAAAATTTTCTATTTTTTTCCAAACCCTTCTCCAAATACCTGTAGGTCTTAAGTTTAGGGGACAATGATGATATCATCCGCCCTGAGGAGGATATCTTTGTTAAGTTGTCCTTTTACGATATCATCATAATCAATCTTGATCATCATCTCCTTTTGCCCTGTTCTTCTGTACAGAATAATCTTATCTTTTGATGCCCATTCTGTAAACCCCTTGGCCAGGGCAAAGGCCTGTACAACCGTTAATTTTTTGATCAGGGGATATTCCCCCACTTCCTGCACCTCACCCAGAATATAGTAGCGCTGGCTGACCGGATTCATAAGGGTCACTGTAACGGATGGGGCTTCAACAAATTCTGCTAATTTTTTTTCAATATTTTTTTTCAACTCAACTGTTGTTTTTCCTTCCGCCGGGAGATCATCCAGCAAAGGAAAGGTAATTTTCCCATCATTCCTCACGTGAACCTCTTTGAAAGACAGGTCCTCTTCCTTCCAGGTATTGATATTCAAAATATCTCCAACCCCGATGATGTAGTCATCGATTTTATCGGAATCAGCCGGACCTGCTGCATATAAGGTCGAGCCAACCCAGAGAATACAGAATATCAATACCGTTAAAATACCGTGTTTTCCATCTTTTTTTTCAACCCAAAGCATAGCTCCGCCTTTTCGATTTTCCAGGGCATGTGAAAATCAATATTAATAGTCCTCGATTTTTAATCTTCAGCCGTTGGGGCTAATTTACCGTGCACCCCTGCCAAACAGAACCGTTTTTATGGTTCTGATAATGACGATAAAATCCATGGCCAGGGACATGTTTTTGATATAGAAAAGCTCGTAATTGAGTTTTTCAACCGCATCCTCAACCGTGGAACCATAATCATATAAAACCTGCGCCCACCCGGTAATTCCCGGTTTTACATTGAACCGCTGGGCATAAAAGGGTATTTTTGTTTCAAGCTCCTGTGTAAAAAATTTACGCTCAGGGCGCGGCCCCACAAGGCTCATCCTGCCAGTGAGTACTTCCCATAATTGGGGCAGTTCGTCAATTCTGAATTTTCGGATTACCTTGCCCACCCGGGTTATTCTAGTGTCGTTGTGTTGTGCCCACACAGGACCTGTCGACTGTTCAGCATTATCTACCATGGATCTGAATTTACGCATCCTGTATTCTTTTTTATCCTGCCCCACCCGGTCCTGGATAAAAAACAAGTCGCCTTTGGAATCCAGTTTAATCAAAATTGCGACCAGCACCAGCAAAGGAAATAAAAAAACCAGCAAGGCCATTGACAATACGATATCTTCAATACGTTTCAGCCCTGTCTTCAGTCTTGATTTTTTAAATCCTTCCGAAAAGATCAGCCAGGACGGATTGATTTGATTGACAAGGACCTTTCCGGTCAGCATTTCATAGAAAGAACTTCCTTCAAGAATTTCTATGCCGGCGGTCCTGCATTGGATCAGCTCTTCCGAAGGAAATTGACCCCGCATTTCCCTTAGGGCAACCACCACCTTTTTGATGCCGAGTTGGGTGGCTGTATCACATAGATTTTGATGTGTTTTTTTTATAACAACAGATTCCTTGAGTTCAATGGGATAGGTATCGTTTTCCAAATCCGGTATCAAAACAGAGACGGTATAACCGCAGTCGATGTTCTTGAAAATTTCGCTATAAATATCAAAGGCCAGGCTGCTGGACCCCAAGATGATAATATTTTCATTGAACATTCCCCTATTGAGAATCTGGATATATAAAAGTCTCCATCCGATGATAAAAACCACCAAAAACAAGAGGCTCAATGCAAAAATTTTTTGATCAATGATGGCAAGGGGAAAGATAATATAGACAAAGGCCAGTGCGATGGAAGCCACTCCCAGTGCCTGGAAAAGCCTGATCCCCATTTCCGAAATTGAGGAAGCAATACGAAAGTCATACAAATCATTGTAATATAGACAGATCTGACAAATCACAGTAATAAGTGCGATTCTCAACACCAGGAGCAGGTCAAAAAGATATGAATTGGAAAATGTCAGAATAACCGATGAAAGAAGGACAGAGCTGAAGATGATCATCCCTTCTAAAAGAAAAAAAATGATATTTCTAATGGGAAAATATTGCTTTAAAAGTCGTACCATAATTGCCTGGATTTTCAGGTCCTTCCATAGCCGTATTTTCTGTACCGATAGCTGGTCCCCGAGGTTTTTTGGGCAAAATTTTTAATAACCCCGAGTATTTTATCTTTCCCATAGATATCAATAATATCCTGGACCTCTTTTTTCTTGGTTTTCCCATGGCGGATAACAATGATAATCCCGTCTACTACCCTGGCGATTGCATTGGTTTCCGAAGTGATATAGGGAGGTGGAGTGTCAACAATCACATACCGGTCACTATATCTGGATTTAACTTCGCTCAAAAGGTGGCGCATCTGCTCGGACGACAGAAGTTCCGAAGGATTTTCCGGAATGGTTCCGCCGGGCAGAATGGTGAGCTTGTCAATAAAGGTTTTTTTCAACAAGCGTGACAGGGGGATGGCCGACGACAAATGGTCACTTAATCCTTTTGTTTCATTGAGCCCGAACAAAGAATGAATGGACGGCTTGCGAAGGTCACAGTCCATCAGCAATACGTATTCGTCTATACTCTGGGCAATGCTCACCGCAAGATTAGAAGAGATAAAGGACTTGCCCTCGTCGGGTGAAGGGCTTGTGATCATTATGCTCCGGGGCGGCGTTCCCTTCTCGGGAAAAAGAATATTATTTTTTAAAAGCCTGAATTGCTCAGATTCAATGGAGTGGGGTCTTAGGGCCGAGACAATGGATGGATGGATTCCCTCGGGTATTTCGTCATAGGCCTCCTTTGGTACAACGGCGGCCTCCATTGAGGAAGACCGCTGAACAAAATCAAGGAACGGGTCCTCCTTTTGGGGCGTCTGATCAGCAAGAGGAGCCTCGGGTTCAATGCCAATAATCGGCCGCTCGGAAATTTTTGAAGAATCCCTGCCCTGTTTGGCTTTTTCCATGGCCTGAAAAATTTTACCCACGTATTCTTTCCACCCTTAAAAATTAATCTGCATTTTTATAAAATTCATGGTTCTGTCAAGCCCTTTTACGTTCAATACGACAAAAAAAGACAATATCGTAAGCGCATACAAACTTACGAAGACAAACCCGATGATCTCTGCTCTTTGTTTTGTTTTATCGATGGGAACCTGTAATTGGGGGATACTGGCAAGTATGGTTAGGCCAAGTTCGTCTTCAATCTGCTCATCCCGTCTTATGGATGAATCAAAAAATTCAAGCAGAAAAATAATGCCGGCCCCCAGGCCCAAACCTGCGACAACAGAAAGCAGAAAAAATTTCTTAACATTTGGAGAAATCGGTTTTTCCGGCAGCCTGGCATGGTCCAGAATCCTGAATTGTTCTCCTTTTTGTTTTTTCTCCATGTTCATAGACAGCTCTGCTTCCAGCTTTCTGTCCAGCAGGGAATTGAACACATCTCTGATGTTGTTATAATCGCGTTTCAGGGACTGCAGCTCAAGTTCCCGTTTGGGAGTATCCTCGACCCGGGACTGGTATACGGCCATTTGCCCTTCGATTTCCTGGATATCATGTTTGACTTTTTCCAGGTCATGGTTGAGTTGTTTTTTGGAAATTACCAGTTGGTTCATGGTTTCATCTGATTTGTTTGCGGGGCGGTATCCGGTAGTGGAGGAAGGTTTCTCAAGAAGGGCTTTTTCATCGGTGACGACCGCTTGTTTCAAATTTTCAATGGTTTTACCAAGCTTTACCACATCCGGATGTTTCAGGGTATAACTAGATAGCAATTCATCATATTCTTTTTCCGCCAGAAATAATTTTTCCTCATTTTCACTGCCATTAAAACCACTTTCAGTATCAAGGGATGAAACTGATTTTCCATGGGTCTTAACGGCTGATTTTTTAGCCTGGACAATCTGGGTCTCCATCAGGGTTAGTGCATTTTTGGTTTCCCGAAGCAAGGCATGTTTATTTGCCAATTGTTCCTGTAACCTGTCCAGGGTCCTTAAATTGGTTTCAAGTTCATCGGGCAGCCCGCCCAGGTACTTGGTCCGATACACAGATAACTTTTGTTCCCGTTCCTCCAGGCGATGTCTTGTCTTTTCAAGTTCAGCATCTAAAAATTCACTGGTACCGACTGCCTGGGCCTCCCGTACTTTAAGGTTTTCATCCATGAAAAAACTGGCCAGGGTATTGGCAATCCTCATGACTTTCTGGGGATCATTTCCCTGAAAGACAATTGCAAAGGCTTCGGTACCACTCCGGTCTCTTTCAATTTTTACCTGGACCTGTTTTCGCATGCTGTTAACTTTATCTTCCAGGTACATATTTTTGCTATTTTCATACAACCCGAACTGATCGATTATTTTCTCAAGATTGCTTCGGCTGAGTATCTGCTGGGAAATAGTGTTAATGCGCTGATTGATGCTGGAGGTCACCACCGATCTCACGTATTCGGTTGGCACACTTTGCTGTTGAACCAGGATCAATGTGGAGGCTTCGTAGGTTTTTGTTGCGATTAGGGTTGAAAACAATCCCAGGGTGAGGGTTATGCAAAGAGGAAGAACAAGGAACCATCTTCTTCTGAGAAGAACTTCAAAAATCTGATCAGGCTTGATCTGTGTCGGAGGTTGGAACGCATCTGCCATAGTAAGATTCCTGCATACAATCGTCTTGAATTATTTTTCGTCAATAAAGCCTGTTTGGGTGGCATTCTTTAACACAATTGTTTTTTTGTCAATATAAAATGCAATAAAATCCTTCAGCAACAAGGGGATACAAGGATTTTATACTGCATCTTTTATGCAGGAATATATACATCACAAACGACATTTTTTGCAACAAATCTGTCAAAAAAAAGCTGAAATTTCATAAAAAAACAATCGAAATCAACTGACAGGCACCTTATTTTTTTCTTTTTAAGGCACCCAGTCCAAGCAGGCCAATCCCGACCAGCAGCAGGGTGGTCGGTTCGGGCACCTGACTTCCTGGAGTGTAGGAGTAGGATTCAGATACCAAAAGCGCATCGTTTCCACATTCCATTGTCCAATAAAGGTTCAATGTTTTGTTGCTGCCCTGGAATAGCTGATTCAGCTCGCCGGAAAGGGTATCAAGATTAATGGCTGCCTCCAGCACATCCCCCGGGGAGCGATCATTGTCATCAAAATAGGAGATGACGGCTTCAAATTCCCCGTTGCCTGTTCCGCTTTTCTGGCTGGTCTTATAATTTTCGAGAAAAGCCGTGTAAGGCGAGTTTTGAAGATGATCAACAGGATTGACCCAGTTCCCGGGAGTGTCCATTTTAAAAAAAGTAAAAAAGACATTCCCATCTGATATCTGAAAGTCGATTCCCGCCTCATAGGTCCCATCCCCATTAAAATCAAAAGCAAAATCACCGGGATCCACATGGGAATTGTTTTTTTTCTGTTTTATCCCGTATTCATCATAGCGGTATTTATTTTCTGTGCTGGCCCATCCGCCATCCAGATGAAAATCTGTCTGGATACCGAAATAAAGCATGTTCTCATTGATATACAGCCCGAGTTTTTCAACATCGTAAGCCTCACCATGGGAATTTCCATAGCCCACTGCCTGGTGTCCGCTCCATTCAGAATCAGACATAGCTCCATCAATCGTCTCAAGAGAGGGCGAAGCCCATGCAATGGCCGTATAGAGAAAGAATATTCCCGCCATTAGCACTGCCTGTATCACTTGCTTAATTTTCATGAAATAAAACCTTATTTTTAATACGATATTGATCTAATCTTTCTTTAATCTGTGTGGTCCTGCAACATGCCCCAAGTATCTCATATTTCATAAACCATCATAACTATCATATAGTAATCCTTAGTAGAGAGCAATTTTTATACCAAATATAAAAACATTGCCCTTGTTCCGATTTTCCCAGTCATTTAATTGAGCATTTCCCGTGCATCCCGGGCCCCCCTGAAATGGGGATCCAGGGCCAGGGCTTTTTTGAAAAATTCCCTCGCCTTTTCATAGGACTTTGTCCTGTAAAGGGCCATGCCATAATGAAAATTTGCCAGGGGGCTGTCGGGTTCTTTTCCAAGGCTGTCCTCAATTTCGGACAAAGCAGAAAAATAATTGCCTTTCTGATAATATATCCATCCCATGGTATCCAGCACATTGGGGTCATCGGGACGAATTTCCCTTGCCATCTTTGCAAGCTTGAAAGCTTCTTCAAGGCCCTCTTTTTGTTCTGAAAGGAGAAAGGCCAGATTGTTTGCGGCAATGGGATGCCTCGGGTTGATCAAAAGCACTTTGCGATAATATTTTTGGGCCAACTCAAGCCCATGGGCCGCATCATAAATCTGTGCAATGGCGAAAAGTGCCGGAATGTAATGGGGATCGATTTTTTCAACAGCCTGATAGTGTTCCAACGCCTTGTCTGTTGCCTTTTCCCTGCTCCAGAATCCGGCAAGGTTCATCTGCGGTCTGATGTACAAGGGGCTTATAACAATGGACTTGGAAAAATAGGAAATCCCCGAATCAACCTTTCCCATTTTAAGATAAATTTCACCTTTTTTATTGTAAAAATAGGCTGCAGCCCCTTCCCCGGCAAGAGCGCTAAGATGGTCGGTCAGCGCAATGGCTTTCTCATATTGTTCGGCTTTAAGGTTCAATCCGATGATTTCATCTGCCAGTCCCAGCTGCAGGGGGTTTCTTTCAAATGCCTTTTGGAAATAGACCATGGCATCGGCTGGTTTCCCATTCTCTTTATACAAGAAACCCAGACGGACATAGGCAGGAAGATAATCTGGATTTTCGCTGATAATGGCCAGAAAAATTTTTTCTGCCTCACCCATATTTCCTTCCACCACATTGATGCCTGCAACAAGGCTCATTATCTGGTGATCCGGAGCCTTTTGTTTCAGAAGAACCCCTACTTCTTGTTTTGCCTTGTCTGCTCTTTTTTCAAACAGATAATGGCTTGCAAGGGCCATACGGGCTTCAAAAAGTCCTGGGTCAATGGTAAGGGCAGCCAGCAGGTTCTCCTTGATTTGATTTTGTTCGAACTCTTGGGGCTTATCCAGCATCCCGGCAGCTGCCCGAAAAATTTTTTGCTCCGGCCGGTCCGAGGCACCCCGTTCTTTTATGCAAAGTGCACGAAAATAAAATGCTTTGGCATAAATTTTATTCATTGCGATTACCTGATCAAAATGATCCAGGGCTTTTTTATATTCCTGTCGGGCCATTAACACCCTGCCCTTTTGAAATACCGCATCCACATAATTTTTGTCCTTTGCCAGTGCCCTGTCCACCGTTGACTCAGCTTTGTCAATTTCATTAAATTGCAGATAAATCTGGGATAGACCGGTCAGAACCAGGGAAAGATGCTGTTTTTGATTCAAGGCTGTCTCAAGAATTGCGACCGCATCTGACATCTGGTTCATTTTTGTATAAAATTTTGCAAGGGCCATTACGGGTAAAATTTGCCCGGAGCCAGATTCAACTGCGCGTTCATAATAGTCTTTGGCCAGGTCATTTTTTTGTTGTTGCTCGTAAAATCCGGCCAGATCTCCATATTTTTGTGAGGTATTGCCCGGCTTCTGACTCACAGATACCAGCAACTCTTCAATTGAATACCATTTTTTTTCAAGGGCATACAACCGGGCCAGTCCCATATAGGCAACCCTGGAAGAAGAGTCGTATGAAATAGCCTGCCCATATGCACTTTTGGCAAGTTCAATTTGTTTTGTCTTTACATACAATTGTGCCAGGGAAACAAGGGTTTTAACATTGGAAGGTTCAATTATTTGGGCCTGTTTTAAGGTGTTGACAGCAGATTCAAGATCTTTTTCCCGAATTTGTATGCCGGATAAAATGTGATAGGCATTCACGGATTTAGGAGAAATTGTCATGGCCTGTGAAATTTGTGATCTGGCTTCCATCAGCCTGTCTGTCTTTGAATAGATCTGTGCCAGCCTCAGATGGGGTTCAATACGAACCGGGTTTGCCAATGACGACAGATTATAATAACGGATGGCGGTATTGACCTTATTTAATAAAACATAGGTTTCCGCAAGTTCAAACAAGGCCACATCATTTTGGGGATCATATTCCAGGGCATTTTTATATTCAATGACAGCTGTTTCCGGTTTTTTCCGTGCAACAAAATCTCTGGCGCTTTCAATATAGTTTTCCGCCTCATCCCTGCTGTTACCCCCACAGGCAAAAAGTAGTCCCGTGGCCAGAAAGCTAAGAAATATCCACTTTATTGCAGATCCGAGCATTGATATGGTATCCTTGAATTAAGACAAATCGATTAAAATACAAATTCTATAGAACTTGCCACTAAAAATCAATAATTGACAATATGCCAATATGGTTTTATTTTCCCCTATTATGAATACACACCCTGTGAAATACCTAAAAGACTATCGTCCTGCACCATTTGTTGTAGACCGCATTGACCTGAAATTTGACATATTCGAGGATCAGACCCTGGTAACCTCTTCCATGCAGATTCATAAAAACAGGTCCGTGGCAGATGAATCTACCCCCTTGGTTTTTAACAAAGGGGTATACGAAATCACGTCGGTTGTTGCAGACGGTATGGTCTTGCTTCCCGGGGAGTATCAAGCCGACGACATCAGTTTCAAACTTTTCCAAACCCCGGAATCCTTCACCCTGGAAATAACCTCAATTTTGAACCCTGCTAAAAACACCTCTCTTGAGGGGTTATACAAGTCCGGAAATATTGTTTGTACCCAATGCGAGGCACAGGGGTTCAGAAAAATCACGCCCTATCCTGACAGGCCGGATGTAATGGCCGTTTTCTCATGCACCCTTATTGCCGATAGAAACCTGTATCCTGTTTTATTGTCCAATGGAAACCCGGTATCGGCAGGTCAGATTGGCAATAACCGCCACTATGTCCGGTGGGAAGACCCCTTTAAAAAACCGTGTTATCTGTTTGCCCTTGTGGCCGGAGATCTTGCTTTTATCCATGACAGATTTACCACCGCATCGGGCAGGGCTGTGGACTTAAAAATCTATACGGAAAAAGAAAATATTCATAAATGCGGCCATGCAATGGCCTCATTGAAACAGGCAATGAAATGGGATGAACAAAGATTTGGCCTTGAATATGACCTTGATCTTTACCAGATTGTTGCCATCAACGACTTTAACGCCGGTGCCATGGAAAACAAGGGACTGAATATTTTTAATTCAAAATATGTACTTGCCAACCCTGAAACCGCAACCGATGATGATTTTTTAAATATCCAAGGGGTTATCGGCCACGAATATTTCCACAACTGGACCGGCAACCGGGTTACCTTGAAAAACTGGTTCCAATTGAGTCTGAAAGAAGGGCTGACCGTCTTCCGTGATCAGGAATTTTCATCGGATCTCAACTCACGGGCCGTGAAACGCATTTCCTGTGTAAAAAATCTTCGGGCATCCCAGTTTCCGGAAGATTCCGGGCCAATGACCCATCCTGTAAGACCTGAATCCTATATTAAAATGGACAATTTTTACACCATGACGGTCTACGAAAAAGGTGGGGAACTGATCCGGATGATCCACCATCTCCTGGGAGAGTCCGGTTTCAGGAAAGGCATGGCGTTGTATTTTAAAAAATTTGACGGAATGGCTGTCACCACTGAAGATTTTGTGTCGGTTATGGAAGAAGCAGCTTCCATTGATCTGACCCAGTTCAAAAGATGGTATTCACAATCGGGTACCCCCCGGATAAATTTTAAAAGAGACTATGACCCGGATCTTAAAATACTTACACTGACTTTTGAGCAGAGAACATCGCCGGACAGAAACCAAAAGGAAAAATTGCCCCTTCATATTCCGGTCCGCTTCGGGCTTATGGATGACACGGGCCGGGACATAACACCGGAAAACGCATCCCTGCTTCACCTGAAATCTGAAAAACAAACCTTTGTTTTCAAAGATATTGGCCCCAATGTCTTTCCGTCCGTATTCAGACAATTTTCTGCTCCCGTCAAGCTGACCACAGATTTTTCAGACACAGACCTTGCCTTTCTCATGGCCCATGATTCAGATGAATTCAATCGATGGGACGCAGCCCAGAGCCTTTTTATCAAAGAGATTCAGCAATTGGTAACTGCCATTCAGGAAAAAAGACACACAACCATATCTGCGGTGTTGGTCACTGCCTTCAAAAAAGCCATGGGCAATCCTGATGCGGACAGGGCCTTTCTTGCAAAAGTTTTGCAACTGCCCCAGGAGACTGAAATCAAAGATCACTATGAAGCAATTGATGTAAAGGGCATCCACCTTGCCAGGTCTTTTTTGAAACAAGGCCTGGCCCGGCAGCTGAAACAAGAATTTTATGACACCATTGAACGCTGTTCCCTGTCCGATCCAATGAGTCTGGCCCCTGGGGCCTGTGCCGACCGAAGCCTCAAAAATCTGTCATTGTCTTATCTGGGAAGCCTCAAGGAAAAAGAGACCACGGCTCTGGTTTTCAGAAGCTTTGAAACCGCAAAAAACATGACCGATGAATTTGCGGCCTTTCGGATACTAAGCCAGATCGATCCCGGAACAAGACAAGATTCTGCCATGGCTTTTTATGAAAAATGGCACCAGGACAAGCTCGTCCTGGACAAATGGTTTTCGGTTCAAGCAGGCGCTGGCCTGGAGGATACCCTGGATATTGTTGAAACCCTAATGGGGCATCCGGATTTTTCACTGGCAAATCCCAACAAAGTCAGATCCCTGATTTATACATTTGCATTCAATAACCCCATTAATTTTCATAGGTCAGACGGAAAAGGGTATACCTTTATTTGTGATCAGATTCTCAGGCTTGACAGAATCAATCATCAAATTGCGGCAAGACTTTCCTCCAGTTTCAATCAATGGAAAAAATACAATGGTGGAAGGCAGACATTGATGAAAAAAGCGCTTGAAACAATCATGGCCGACCAAGCGCTTTCTAAAAATGTATTTGAAATTGTATCACGGGCCCTGGAATAGGATTTGTTTCCCGTTGAAACCATCAGGTGTAATATCCCAGATACCAATCAACAAACTTTTGAACCCCCTGATCCAGGGGGGTGGATGGCTTGAACCCGGTGTCTTTTATAAGATCATTCACATCGGCATAGGTGGCAGGAACGTCGCCGGGCTGCAGGGGCAGAAAATCGATCACGGCTTTTTTCCCAATAGCGGTTTCAATGGAACCAATAAAATCCATTAATGCAACAGGCTGGTTGTTGCCAATATTGTACAATTTATAGGGGACACAGCTTGAAGACGGGGTGGGGGCAAGGGAAGACCAGTCAGGATCCGGCTTGGGAATCTTCTTCATTACCCGGATGACCCCCTCGACGATATCGTCAATATAGGTGAAATCCCGTTTCATGTTCCCATTGTTAAAAACCTTGATGGGCTCATTATTCAAAATTGCCCTGGTAAACAGAAAAAGGGCCATATCCGGTCGTCCCCAGGGACCGTAAACCGTAAAAAACCGCAACCCTGTTGTGGGCAGGTTATACAGGTAACTATAGGTGTGGGCCATAAGCTCATTGGCTTTTTTTGAAGCTGCATAGAGACTGATGGGATGGTCCACATTGTGACGCACCGAAAACGGCATAAGGGTATTCAGTCCGTACACCGAACTGCTGGAAGCATACACAAGATGTTTCACCCTTGAATGGCGGCACCCTTCCAGAATATTCCCAAACCCCACAAGATTGGAATCCACATAGGAAGATGGATTTTCAATGCTATACCGAACACCAGCCTGGGCTGCCAGATTGACAACACAATCAAAAGAACTGGCATCAAACAGCGCTTTCATCTTGCTTCTGTCTGCCAAATCTATTTGTTGAAAATCAAACCCGGAATGGTGTTTTATCCTGGCCAGCCGGTCATTTTTTAAACCAACATCATAGTAATCGTTTAAATTATCAATACCGATAACCCTATGCCCTTCTTCAAGAAGGCGTGAGGTCAGTTTATACCCGATGAAACCTGCAACTCCGGTTACAAGAACATTCATATTAGATCCTTTGTAAATCAAATTGGCAATTGTCCGACACTTACAACTTGATTTTTACCATGAACCAGGTGCCAAGACAATGGAGAATCTTGCGGAATAAACCTGCAAAAAAACTATTTTTAAATTTGCGAAACCAGTAAGGATGGTGGCAGGATGATCTATGACCCGAACCTGCCAATCAATAATTTTTCAAATAAAAGTATCAGTGCTGGGACGAAATTTTAAATTCAAGGTGGCTACATACAAAGGAAAAAGGCTGGACAAAGAAACTGGATTAAGGAAGATCCGGGTATACCGGTGAACTGCTCCATCTGCTGATGCGCTCCCATCCATACCTGTCTTCCCATCCCCTTCGTCTGTCCTTTATGGTTATCCTGTCTTCAACACCTGGATACCCGGGTCCCATATCCAGAACACGCCGGTCAACCGGTGACCTGCGATCAATAAGGTTTCGTTTTGCGTACGCATTTTCCATCTGTGCCATTGGATCTTGTTTGTGGTGTACTTTCTCTTTCATAATTTAGTATCCTTGCCTGATAGATGTTATTGATTTGGTCTTTGTGAAATTGAGTGCAAGTATGTTACGAAATTCAGGAACAGATACGATAAAACCATTATAATTATATGAAATATACCATGATTGTCAAAAGATTTTTTTTTATTCTCTTCTATGGAAAAATTAATTTATCCAGGATGAGACCGAAAAACCGATGGGAGTCTGAAAGAAAAACCCACCCCAAATGGATACCACAGCCTCGGCAGACGCCTACTTTCCAAAGATATCCCCTGAACCACGAAAATTCAGAAGATGGAGGGGATGCAGGAGCACATCCCCTGGCATCACCAAAACATCCAATCTCAAATAAATGCCCATGGGGATTGGCAAAGGTATGGCGAAAAGCACCTTCCATTTGTATCTGGGAAGCGGGTTGAGATATATAGCCACGGCAGTTTACACAACTGATCACCGGGTGGGAAAAGCGTTCGGCAAGGTTCTCCTCCCTGGATAAAACAGTTGATCCCTGTCTGCATAAAAGATACACTAAAGATTCCTAGTATTCTCTTTGTCTATAAAATACAACGTGGCACCCACAGGCGCAAAAGATAAAAACAAAATATTCAGCCAGGGAATGAGAAACAAAAGTCCAAACCCCAAATGGAAGGACAAATTCTGCTTTAAAAATTTAATGCGGTCTCCAAGTGGCAGCATGCGTCTGGCCGGAATCAAATCCGTGTTGTCCCAGGCCAGAAACATACCGGCGGCAAGGGAAGACAATACAAGGATGAAGGGTCCTATGGGTGTGAAAAGACCTGCGAGCATGATAAAAAGGGTAATGATAACCGGCAGGATGGCCCTGGGTATTTCCTGGCGAACCAAATAGAAAAAAAAATGGAGCCAGGACCCCTGATCAAAGGAAATTTCTTTCCCCAGGACGATCCTTTCGGTGATTCGCGACATATAATCCATGATAAACACACCAAAAAACAATTGGGCGATCAAATAGGAAATCAGCATGGAAATGCAGGCAAGAAAAATGGACAAAAGCCAGGCAGCAATATTCCACACATAAACGAGCCAGCCGCCCTGGGGTGCCTTCCATATCATGGCCAGAATTTCATCATGCCAATAGAGAATCAACCCGGACAGAAAAAGGGTTAAGAAAAAAACAACAAAAAAACGCAATAACCCGAGCATTAACAATGAAGGGGTTTTCAGCGCCAGAGAAACCCCTTTGATATTGTATTTGATACCGGAAAAAAATTCCATTTATTTTACCGCCTTCCATTGAAGTTCTTTGTGTTATACTTACTTTTTACTATAAAAATATCTATTTTTCAACTTACGGAGTGTATCCATGGCAATATATTATGTTGACGGTGAATTTGTTTCCGCTGACAAAGCGGTTATTTCGGTTGACGATCTGTCGATTTTACGCGGATACGGGGTTTGTGACATCATGCGTACCTATAAAGGCCGGCCATATTTTTTGGATGAACATATCCTGAGACTTGAAAATTCATCCAACCAAGTCGGTTTGTCCCTCCCCTGGAGCAAGACCCGGATAAAACAAATAATTCTTCAAACCCTAGACCACAATCCTGATATTGATGAAGCCAATATCAGGATTGTGGTAACAGGCGGCTCAAGTGCTGATTTTTTTACCCCCATGGGAAATTCAAGACTGATCGTCATGGTCACCCCCATCAAAAAACCACCTGAATCCTGGTATTTGAATGGTGTGAAAGCCATTACGATTCATCAGGAAAGGGAGGTGCCGGATGCAAAAGTTATTTCCTATGTTCAGGCGGCCCTGGCATTAAAAAAGGCAGAAAAGCAGAGTGCCGTGGAGGCGATTTATGTTAACAGAAAAAACCAGGCACTTGAAGGCACCACCAGCAACTTGTTTGTCTTTTTCAAGGACACCTTGGTCACTCCGGACCAAGGTGTTTTAAAAGGGATTACCCGAAAAATAGTTTTGTCCCTGGGACATCGCTTTTTCAAGGTAGAAGAAAGAGCACTTAAATTGGAAGAATTGTTCAAGGCCGACGAGGTGTTTATAACCGGAACCAATAAAGGGGTGGTTCCGGTCGTTCAAATTGATGACCGGATTATCGGCCTTGGAAAACCCGGAAAAAACACACAGATCATGATCCAGGCCCTTGACCGCCATGCACTCGATTTTAAGGAAACCCAGTCCTCCAAATGAACCCGGCTATATCCCCGGACAAACCAGGGAATCGCCCGCCTCGGGTATGCAGTGAATCAGATAGGTGACTTTCTTGGAAAACTCCTTGTAAGAAATATTGACCCGCTTCTGAATCACTTCATTTCCCAGGTTAAAAAGGGTTTTATAAAAATCAAAAAATGGGATCTGCTCTTTTGTTCTTAGCCATTGGGCAACGCTGTCCTTCATTGCAATATCCCGGATCATGCTGGTGTCCTTTGACACCACGGCAGTGTCAAGTATTTCCAAAATTGTATCCGTGACATGAATTTTGTCTCTAATACCGCAGCTTTCCAGCCTGGATGCCGTTTCCACTGCTTTCCCGACGGCGGTAACAATTTTGCGTTTCCGGCTTCCCAAAGGACCGATCAATGCAGTTCCATACTCCAGACCAGCCCTGAACCCAATATCAATACCATGATTTTTTATCAGAGTGGCCACCCGCCGCTCCCTGTCCATTGGATGACGTCCTTGTTTTAACATATGAATTTCATTAAAAACAGAAGCCAGCATACAGGTCATCAGCATGACCCGTTCGCAAAGGCCGGTGTTGGTGCCGTATTTTAAATCATCAAAAACAGAAACATTCTGAAAAAAGACAGCATCGCCGATAAAATTGTCCACACGACAGGCAAACCGGATGGCATTCTCTACCGCAATTTCATGGCACAAATTCAAAACCAGAAAAAAATCCCTTGGCGAAAAGCCTTCCCGGACAGCCGAAGAGCCGGCCATGTCCATAAATGCATACACCCCATTGGGTATGCTTTCGGGTGTCATATTCAATTGTTCGACCGTTACTCCCCCCACCGCTCTGAGATAATTTTTCTGGGCAATGAGTTGCGCCTCCTTTTTTTTAAGGCGCTCGGATGCCTTTCGAAGCGCCCTTTCTTTTCGCCAGATGACCTGGGCTGCCGGTTTTCCTTTTGCAAACCCCAAATAAGCCAAAGATGCCGATTCAATGGCAGAAATAAGGATGTCCAGTCTTTTTTTCAGATCACCCCCATGGGAAAACCAGCCATTGGTTTGGGATAACAACGCCAGGTCAATTGTATTAAAAACAATGGCGCCATAATCCGGAATATAGGCGGCAATGAAATTTTTTGACTTGAACTGCCTTACAATTTGGGAATTAACTTTAATATTTGAAAGAAAATTAAACCCAACACCGTCATAGGTGTTAACAGAAAATTGGGAAAACGCAGAATCAGGATTCTTTCCATGGCAATTTTCATTGTCAATTATCAAAATTTTTATCCCTTGTTCATAAAATTCCTGGTGATTTCTGAGCACATAGGAAATCACCCCTTCTGTTTCAATCCTTTTCCCAAATTGATTGATACGATAGAGATGGACCGGTGAAATTTTTTTCAGCCGTACAATGGGGTTACCCAAAAATTTTAAAAAAATTCCACTCATACCTTTGCCGTCAAACTTGTGCATTACCCCCCTGTCCCATTGGGCTGGTGGTAAAAATCCGGCCAGGGTCCGATCTGTACCAAAAATAAGGCCTGCCTGTCTTGATTCCATCAATTTCAATGAAAATGAAAGCAAATGGCCCAGTACATTTTTTCGCCTGAAAATTTGCGCTTTAAATTTGCCGATGTCCGGTAAGGTTTGATTCATTTTTTGACCCGCCTTTGGAAAAAGGTGTTAAAAAATAATTCAGTCTTGGGTCATCCTGCTTTGATTTATAAAAAAGGTTTTGAAACAATGCGATTTCCTTTTGCCGAAAAGAAACCAATGATCCGATAAAAAACACATGATAGATCCGGTACACGTTTTCTGAAACAATCTGGACCAGTTTGTCCTTGTTGGTCTCCATGCGCTGAATCCAGTCGTGCAGGGTTTTGATATAATGTACCCGAAAGTTTTCTGCATTTAACAATTCAAAGCCGGAACCGGCAGCCAAATCAATCAATTCCTGTTGGAACATGAGTTCGCCGCCCGGGAACATGAAGGTGTCCAGAAAAGAATTTTTACGGCCGCCTTTCCGGCGGGTATTGGTGGTAATCGTATGCTGGAGGAAAAGGCCATCTTCTCTAAGACAATTATAGACAACTTTATAAAACAATTTCATATTCATCCGGCCAACATGCTCTGACATTCCCACGCAGGATATTTTGTCAAATTTTTTTTTGCCCAGGTCCCGGTAATTTAAAATTTCTATATGAACCTGATCCCCAAGTTGTTCCTTTTGTATCCATTGATCTGCATATTCTTTTTGTTCATAGCTTAAGGTAATTCCGGTTACCTTAACCTGGTAATGTTTTGCCGCATAAATTGCAAAATTTCCCCACCCGCACCCAATATCCAGCAAGTGATCTTGTTTTTTTAACCGCAGTTTTCTGCAAATAATGTCCATTTTTTCATTCTGGGCATCGGACATATTAACATCCTTGCTTGCATAATAGCCGCAGGTATAGCCCATGGTCTTGCCTAAAAACAATCGATAGAAATCACTGGGAACATTGTAGTGGTATTCAATGTTTTTTTTCTCCCGTTCCCTGGCCTTAACAAAATAGTTGGAAAACCGTGCCAGAAAACTTTTGGGCTGATCCGTATTCAGCAATCGCTTGCAGACCATTTCATACAATTCCCGAATACTGCC
>VMSR01000248.1 GCA_013792075.1 Desulfobacula sp. | reverse complement strand
TTGTAATTGCCGGTACGGGTGCCTGGCAGTCCCATGGGGAAAAAGAACTGAAGACCTTTATTGAAGCCACGGGAATTCCCTTGTTCACCTCTCTTTCCGGCCGGGGAGTTTTATCCGATACCCATCCCTTGTGTTTTGAAGGGGCCCTTGCCATCCGGCCCGGTGGCGGATTTGCAGCCTATATTGAAACCGATCTTGTGATTATCCTCGGCACAAGAATTTCCCTTTATTATATGTTCGGGGATGTGTTTAACCCGGCGGCAAAAATTGCCCAGGTGGATATTGTACCCGAAGAGATCGGCAGGAACAGGAGTGTTGATCTGGCCATTGCCAGTGATATCAAAGGGTTTTTAACCCAGTGCAATGCCCTGATTGAACAAGAGAACGCCAGTCCCATTTTAATAGAAAAATTTGCCCCCTGGATCGAGACATTGAACAAAGCCCACGAGCAGGGCAAGTCCTTTGCCCAAAACGACTGGGCATCTGAAAATATCCCCATCCACCCCATGCGCCTTGCAAGGGAGATCAATGAATTCATGAACAAAGAAGAGGACATTGTGGTGGCAGACGGGGGAGACACCACCACATGGCTCGGCATGACAAGAACCTTGAAGGTTGGCGGCACCTATCTGGATTATGGAATTTTCGGTTCCCTCGCGGTTGGGCTGCCCTATGCCAATGCCGCAAAACTGCTCTATCCCGACAGCCGGGTCCTTCTCATGACCGGAGATGGGTCTGTGGGGTTTAATTTCATGGAGTTTGAAACCGCCATCCGGAAAAACAAACCCATTGTTGTCGTGATTTCCAATGACCTTGGCTGGGGGATGATCCGCCACAGCCAGGAAATAAGAATCGGACATGCCATAGAAGAAGGCACCTTTATCGGTCGTGTCAATTACCATAAAATGGTGGAAGCCATTGGCGGAAAAGGATATCTGGTTGAAGATCCCAAAGATATAAGGCCCGCCCTGGAAGATGCCTTTGCGTCGGGCAAGATCTGCTGTATCAATGTGATGACCGATCCCACAACCGTAAGCCCGGCCAGTATGGCACTGGCAAATGTGGGAGCCTACAAAGCATAAATTTTCTTAAATCTTTTATTGCAAAAGGGGGACGAGTATGGATCCTGTCACATTGGATCAGGTTCGACTGAATTTCAACCCGACTGGAATTGCCATCATTAATGCGGCCATTGGCCTCATGATGCTTGGCGTTGCCCTTGAATTGAAACTGGAAGATTTTAAGCGGATAATAACAAGCCCGAAAGCACCTGTGATCGGGCTTGTTGCTCAGTTTTTATTATTGCCGGCCTTTACCTTTCTTCTGGTGCTCATTATCAAACCCTATCCCTCCATCGCCCTTGGCATGATGCTGGTGGCCGCCTGCCCGGGAGGGAATTTATCCAACATTGTCACCTATCTGGCCCAGGGAAACACGGCTGTTTCCATCAGCATGACGGCCGTGTCAACGGTTGCCGCAATTTTCATGACGCCCTTGAATATTTCTTTCTGGGGAGGCCTGAATCCTGCGACCAGTGCCATTATAAAACAGGTCAGCCTTAATCCCATGGATCTGTTTGCAACGGTTTTTTTAATCCTGGGGATTCCCTTGATTGTGGGGATGACCCTGGGCCATTATTTCCCGGGCCTTGCCAAACGGGTGAAAAAACCCTTTAAGATTTTTTCCCTGGTTTTTTTCATCGTCATTGTCTGTGGCGCCATGGCGGCCAATTGGCAGAATTTTCTCACCTACATAGGGCTTGTGGTCTTTGCCGTTTTTATCCACAATGCACTGGCATTGAATATCGGCTATTGGTCCGGGAAAATTGCAGGTCTTCCGGAAAAAGACTGCCGGGCCGTCTGCATTGAGGTGGGGATTCAAAATTCTGCCCTGGGCCTGGTTCTGGTCTTTAATTTTTTCGACGGCCTTGGGGGAATGGCCATTGTGGTGGCCTGGTGGGGAATCTGGCACATACTTGCAGGCCTTATCACCGCCTTTATTTTTACCCGGAAGAAGCTGCCTGTAAACGGGGTGGTTCATGATTAAAAGAACTTTTTTAAACAAGGTGGTCCTGGTGACAGGGGGCGCTTCCGGAATCGGGCTTGCCACCTGCCAGGAGTTTGCCCGGGCCGGGGCAAAAATTGCCATGCTGGACATGGATGAGCAGATGCTTGACACCCAGAAACAAGCCTTTGCATCATCGGGGTATGAAATTTTAACCCTGGTCTGTGATGTGACAGATGCCGCTGCCTGCGATCGATCCGTTGATCTGGTTATCCGCAAGTACGGGGCAATTGACCTATTGTTCAACAATGCCGGCATTACCCAGAGGGGATTGTTTGAACACACCAAGGTCTCGGTGATTGAACGGGTGATGGCTGTCAATTTTTACGGGTCCTTGTACATGACCAAGGCGGCCCTTCCCAGTTTGATTGCCCAGAAAGGAATGATCATCGTCAATGAATCGGTGGCAGGTGTGGCTCCCCTTCTGGGAAGATGCGGCTATAGTGCCAGCAAACACGCCCTCCACGGATTGTTCACCTCATTAAGATGCGAAATGAAAACCAAGGGGGTTCATGTGATGATTGTGTGTCCCGGGTTTATAAAGACAAATCTCCAGACACGCGCCCTTGGCAGTGACGGCAATATTGCCGTCCGGGAACAGACCCGGGTGGGCAAACAGCAGACACCTGAATTTGTAGCCCGAAATATCCATCTGGGTGCCCAGAAAGAAACTCCCATGCTGGTCTTTACCCTGATGGGCAAAATTGCTTACCTGGTTTCCAGGCTTGCTCCCTCCCTCTATGAACGCCTGATGACCCGTCAGTTTAAGGCAGAATTGGAATAATTCAACCGCCTGGCTTTATTCCCTGGGGTTTGATTGCCTATCAAATCCCAGGTTTTTTTTTCCTGCCTTTTTTTACCATTGCTTCTAAAATCCAAAGGGATATGATAAACAAGAACTCTTGGGATAAACCCTTCATGCAATGAGGATTGCCGTGGAAGAAAAAAAAGAAAAAAGTGTCGCACCGCCCCGGATGAGCCCCTATGTTTTTACCTTGCTGTTGCTGGGGTTTGGTCTCTGGTGTTTTTGGGACGGGTGGCTTACCACCGATCAAAAGATGACCGAACATGCCTTGATGAACCAGGTTTTCAGCGCCATATTGATTCCCTGGGCCGTCTGGGATTTTTTTAAAATCCAAAGGCATAAAAAAGCAAAAAAGCATAAGGAAGACTAAAATCCAACACCTCCTGATTTATTTTTTGAAACCAAATTGCGGAAAACACAAATGCGGATGGATAGAATAAGCCTCTGAATTTATACTTCATTTTTAAGACCTGGTATTTTTTGTTTGATTCTCATTCAAAATACTGCTAAATTTCCACCCTTAAATTTTAAATACAAGGATTTCATTTAAATGGGATCAGAAACAATACATACCGATTTTGATAAAACACTTGATAAAACGCTGCAAAAAGAAATAAACAAGCGCAGAACCTTTGCCATTATCAGCCACCCGGATGCCGGGAAGACCACCTTAACGGAAAAATTGCTGCTCTTTGGCGGGGCCATTCAACAGGCAGGGGCTGTCAAGTCCAGAAAAATCGCCCGAGCCGCCACCTCTGATTTTCTTTCCATTGAACAGGAAAGGGGTATCTCCGTCTCCTCATCCGTCATGAAGTTCAACTATAAAGATTATGAAATCAATCTTCTGGACACCCCCGGACACAAGGACTTTTCAGAAGATACCTATCGGGTGCTCACGGCCGTGGATTGTGCCATCATGATCATTGACAATGCAAAGGGAGTGGAACCCCAGACCCAGAAACTCATGGAAGTTTGCCGCATGCGCAATACTCCCATTATCACCTTTATCAACAAACTGGACAGGGAAGGGATGGAGCCCCTGGATATTTTTCAGGATATTGAAGACAAGCTCCAGATCGAATGTGTCCCCTTAACCTGGCCCATTGGCATGGGGAAACGCTTTAAAGGGGTATACAATCTCGAAAAAAAAGAACTGGGGATATTTTCTCCTGGATACACTCCAAAGGACGATGATGGTATCCTTATCACAGACCTTGAAGATGTTCGGCTGGACGGCTTGATCACCGAGTCCCAGGCCAAGGCTCTCAGGGAGGATGTGGACCTTATTTCCGGCGCGTCAGAACCCTTTGATCTGGGACTGTATTTAAACGGCACCCAGACCCCGGTCTTTTTCGGGTCTGCCATTAATAATTTCGGGGTCAGGGAAATGCTGGATGCGTTTGTGAAAATTGCACCGCCCCCAGGCATTCGCCATACCGCAACAAGGGATGTGAACCCAGCGGAAACGGATTTTTCCGGGTTTACCTTTAAAATCCAGGCCAATATGGATCCCGAGCACAGGGACAGAATCGCCTTTTTCAGAATCTGTTCCGGCAAATTTACCAAGGGCATGAAAGTGAGACACCATCGCATCGGGAAAGAAATAAAAATATCAAATGCCACCATTTTCCTGGCCCAGGAGAGAAGCAATATTGAAGAAGCCTATCCCGGAGATATTATCGGGATTCACAACCACGGCACCATAAAAATAGGGGATACCTTTACCACCAAGGAACCCTTGAAATTTCTAGGGATTCCCAATTTTGCCCCGGAACATTTCCGGCGGGTCATCTTAAAAGACCCCCTGAAGGCCAAGGCCCTTACCAAGGGATTGACACAATTGGCAGAAGAGGGCACCATCCAGGTTTTCAGGCCCCTGATGGGAAACATGCATGTCATCGGCGCTGTCGGGGTGCTGCAATTTGATGTCACCATGGCCAGGCTCAAGGCCGAGTACAGTGTCAATGCCGGGTATGAAAGCATTGATCTGTCTGTTGCCAGGTGGGTGACCTGCGAGGATGAGCAGATTTTTAAAGAATTTACACGAAGAAACGAGTCAAGCCTTGCAAGGGATGCGGAAGGAAGGCTCACCTTTTTAACCACCAGCGAGTACCAGTTAGGGTTTGCGATGGAAGAATGGCCTAAAATCGAGTTCCACAAAACAAGAGAACACAATTCCTAACCATTTGTATAGTCTTAAATCTTTTAACCGTCTTCATTATTTAAAAAGGGGAATTACCAATGACAGATCAAAGAATTTACAATTTCAATGCTGGTCCTGCGGCCTTACCGCTCTCTGTTCTGGAAGAGATCCAGGCATCTTTTTTAAATTTTAAAAATTCGGGCATGTCCATTATTGAAATCAGTCACAGATCTTCCTATTTTGATGAGGTCATCAATGATGCGGTTGTGCGGGCAAAACGCCTGTTAAAACTGGATGACAGATACCATGTTCTGTTCCTGCAGGGGGGAGCTTCTCTGCAGTTTGCCATGATTCCCATGAACCTTTTGTCTGACGGTGACACGGCTGATTATATCAATACCGGCACCTGGTCCACGAAAGCCATCGCCGAAGCCCAGAAGATGGGAAAAACCATCCGGGTGGCTGCCTCCTCTGAAGACAAAAATTTCTCCTATATCCCTAAGGGTATTGCGTTCAACCCGGATGCCAAATTTGTTCATCTGACCTCCAACAATACCATTAAAGGCACCCAGTTCTATGATTTTCCGGATACAGGCGGCATTCCCATCATTGCCGACATGTCTTCGGATATTTTTTCAAGACCCCTGGATATGGAAAAATTCGGCCTGATCTATGCCGGTGCACAGAAAAACTTAGGGCCATCCGGCACCTGCATGGTGATCATCCGTAAGGATCTTCTGGCAACCGCCAATGAAGACCTGCCGACCATGCTCAAATATTCAACCCATGCCAATAAAAATTCCATGTACAATACCCCCCCTTGTTTTGGCATTTATACCATAGATCTTGTCCTTAAATGGATTGAAGAAGAGATGGGGGGCATTGAAGGGATGGAAGAACACAATATTAAAAAGGCCGATATTCTGTACGACTTTATCGATGCCAGCTCATTTTATCAAACAACGGCTGAAAAATATTCCAGATCCCTGATGAACGTCACCTTCCGTCTGCCCAGCGAAACCCTTGAAAAAGTTTTTGTTGAACGGGCAACCAACCATGGACTTGGAGGGCTTAAAGGACATCGTTCTGTCGGTGGCTGCAGGGCTTCCATCTACAATGCCGCGACCATGGAGAGCATGTATGCCCTGGTTGAATTCATGGAGTCCTTTGAAAAGGAGAATAAATCATGAAAGTGCTTGTCAGTGATAAAATGGATGAGGCCGGCATTGATATTTTCAGAAACGATCCCGGTATAGAGGTGGATGTCAACACCGATCTTTCTCCCGAAGAGCTGTTGGCCGTCATCGGCAATTATGATGCCCTTGCCATCAGAAGTTCCACTCGTGTGACCAAAGAAGTTCTTGAAGCTGCGGTCAATCTGAAAGTGATTGCAAGGGCCGGCATCGGCCTGGACAATGTGGACATTGACGAAGCCACCAAAAAAGGGGTGGCCGTCATGAATACGCCCGGCGGGAACACGGTTACCACGGCAGAACATGCCATTGCCATGATGATGGCCTTGACCCGGAACATCCCCCGGGGAACCGCCTCCCTGAAAGCTGGCAAATGGGATAAAAAGAAGCTCCAGGGGCGGGAAATTTCCAATAAGACCCTTGGGGTAATCGGCTTCGGCAATATCGGTTCCATTGC
>VMSR01000124.1 GCA_013792075.1 Desulfobacula sp. | reverse complement strand
CCTTGCTGCTGCCCGCAACAGGCATTTGTTTCCAGGTGACGGCCCAGGTGGACAAGACACGGATTGCCCCGGGGGAACGGGTTTCGCTTCAGGTTGTCGTTGACGGGGGGAAGGCTGAGGTTGATCTGTCCCCCATGGGCGATTTTCAAATTTTGTCCTCGGGCACCTCCACCAGCCGAAGTTATACCAATGGGGAATGGACCTATCAAGTGGTTTACCAGTATCAGCTGGTCCCGGAAAAAACAGGGGTGCTTGTGATCCCGCCCTTAACGGTTGTTCACGAAAAACAGACCCTCATGACCGAGGAAATCCGGATACTGGTTTCAGAAGCGCCCCTACCGGCAGACCAGCCCAGGCAATTGTTTGTAGAAGCCCAGGTGGCGTCCCCGGACCTTGTGGTGGGCCAGCAGACGGTTTACACCATTAAATTGTTTGCCGCCGCCAGGTTTGCCAGGGCCTCTCTCAAGGCCCCTGCCTTTGCGTCCTTTGCAGCCCGGGAGCTGGAGGAACGAAAAAATTATACCCAGACCGTCAACGGCATCCCCTATCTGGTAAACGAAGTTTATTATATTCTTCAGGCGGAAAAGCCCGGCCGGTTTGAGATTGCCCCTGCTGTTATCATGGCCGATCTGATACAGTCCTCGGGCAACGACCCCCTTAATTCCTTTTTTAATGATTCTTTTTTCTCCGCTGCCCGGACAAAATCAGTACAGGTTGCTTCCAATTCCCTAAGCCTTGAAGTGAGTCCTCTTCCCCCGCTGCCAGGAGATAAGACATTCTCAGGCCTTGTGGGGCAATTTACAATGGGGACCGCCATTGATAAGCCCACGCTTTCTGTGGGAGAGTCTGCCACCCTGACCCTTACCATACAGGGGACGGGCAATATCATGGATGCCGGGTCTTTGCCGTTGAACCTGGATAAGAGCCAGGTAAAAATCTATGAGGATACCCCCATTGAAGAGATGGCTGCGACGGCAGAAGGGTATTCCGGCAAAAAAATTTTCAAGCGTGCCCTGGTTCCGGTGCAGGAAGGAATCCTGGTGATTCCTTCCCTTTCTCTGACCTATTTTGATGTGGATGTCCGTGAATACAAAACGATCCTAACCGATAAAATTTTTCTGGATGTGAGGGAGAACGCCGTCATTTTGACACCAAAGCCCCTGGCAGAAAATGGCCCAGGGCCAGACCCGGGAAAGTCAACAGACCACCCTGTCGGGCCCGCCAAACAGGAAGTGGTGATGGTGAACAAGGATATACTGGATATTCGGGATACGATTTCCATCCTGTCCAACCCCGTTCACTTTGATTTTTCGCTCTTTGTCCTGCTGGTGATGGCTCCGGGACTGATTTACGGATGTTTTGCCCTTGTGTTTCACCTTCAAACCCGTGAAAAATCCATTGGCACACGCATGGGCCAAAAGGCCAAAGCCGCCCTGAAAACAGGCGAAAAATTGGCTGCCTCGGGCAAACCGTTTTTAAATCACCTGCAGTTGGGGCTGGTGGCCGCAATTCTGGCAAAGGGTGATAAACAAGGGGAGAGCCTGACCTGCGATGAGGCAAGACAGATTCTTACCCGGACCGGGACACAGCAGACCCTTATCGATGAGGTGGTGACCCTGCTTGAAACCCTGGACGCCAGCCGGTTTGGCGGACAGACAATGGACGCTTCAAAGGCGACTCTTTTTTTGGGCCGGGTCAAACAGGTCATTAAGATGCTGTGCATCACCCTTTGCTGCATGGGTCTTTTTGTTCACGCCGCCCCCTTTGCCTTTGCCGGGGATAAGGCCGATGGGACGGGTCTGACAGAGCCTTTTATTGACGGGATCGAGCAATACCGGTCCGGAAACTTTGACGCTGCTGCAAAAAGTTTTGAAACCATTGCCAGATCAGGCGTGGTAAATCCGGATCTGTTTTATAATATCGGGAATGCATACCTGAAAGCCAATGACCTGGGCCAGGCCATTCTGTGGTACGAGCGGGCAAAGCGCCTGGCCCCCGCGGACCCGGACCTTCTCTTTAACCTGGCCCATGCCGATACCCTTGTCAAAGACAAGATCGATGTACCCCTGACCCTTTGGGATATTTTATTCTTCTGGCAGGGGGTGTTGCCCTTAAAATGGATACAGGCTTGTGCCGTTGGGTTTTCCTGTCTGTTTTTTCTCTGGGCTGGAAGACAGACACTGGGCAGAAAGCAAATTTTTTCAGGCCCGGGATGGATATTGATTTTGCTGCTGGTTCTTTTTTTTATGGCAGGGGCCATGGAAGACTACAGGTCCCGGGCAGAGAATATGGCCGTAATTGTCCGGCAAACCGCAGCTGTGCGGTCGGGCATGATGGAAAGTTCCACCAAGCTGTTTGAACTCCATGCCGGTACCCGGGTCCAGGTGAAGGCCCAAAAAAACGGATGTCTGAAAATCAGATTGTCCAAAGGCCGTGTCGGTTGGGTGAGACCCGGTGATGCCCGGATCATATGATGTTTAAAGGCGCTTCCATGACAAGCAGAACAAGGCAACGGCTGCTCCAGGCGGGCATGGGGATCGGGCTGATCTTCCTTGCCTTTCTTGTGGAAATGGTGGCCATTGAACCCTCGGGTATTTATTCCTATTCAACCTATGGATACAAAGGATTTAAAATCGGATTGTCCAGGGAAAAGGTACTTGCCCAAATCAACAAGGTAACCGCCATAAGGCGGATTATCACCTGTTCTCCCGAAGCAGACCTGAGATTAACTTCCCGGCGGTCCTTTGAAATGACAGAGGATCTGGTCCGGTCTTCTGTCTGGATCTGTCAGGGGAAAAAAAAATTGCGGTTTGTGTTTTTATTCCAGAAAGATCACCTTGTCAGGGTTCTTCGGTTAAAGGGCAGTCCCCAAACGGGGGAAGATTTTTTTCTGTTTGACCGTTGCCAACAGGAGATCTACCAGGACATGGATGGGGTTCTTGACCGCCAAAAAAGCCATAGGGTCTTTTACCAAGATGCCCCCCTTGCCCCAGAATAAGATTGAACCGGGTTTGGATTTAAGGTATAAGCAAACTTTGTGTCCGGGATACGTCTGTCCGGATGCAAATTTTAATAAAGCGTTTAAGACCTTGTCAGGTCTGGAAAGGGTGGATGGGTTTTGATGATTGATATTGTAAAAACACGAATCGGGGTTGTGGGTGCAGGCAGCTGGGGAACAGCTCTTGCCAAACTTTTGGCCGACAAAGGGTTTGTTCTGGATCTCTGGGCATTTGAACCGGAGGTAAAAGAGCAGATTGAACAAGAGAAGGAAAACAAAATTTTTCTTCCCGGGTTTGTTCTGCCAAAAAATATTATCCCCTCCAATGACCTTGAAATCGTCGTGAAAGACAAGGATCTGGTCCTGGTGGTGGTTCCCTCCCATTGCATGCGTGATATTTCAATGAAAATGAAGGCGTTTATCGGTCCTGATACCATTGTGGTCACCGCCACCAAAGGCATTGAAAACAAAACCCACCAGACCATGACGGATATTTTGTCCGAAATTATTGATTTTATCCCAAAGGAGAATTTTGCCGTCCTGTCCGGCCCCAGTTTTGCCAAGGAGGTGGCTGCAAAGGTCCCAACGGTTGTGGCGGCGGCTTCTACAAGCCGGCAGACAGGCGAATATGTCCAGGAAATATTTTCCTGTCCCACCTTCCGGGTATATGTCAATGATGATCCCATTGGAACCCAGATCGGGGGGGCCATGAAAAATGTACTGGCCATTGCCGCAGGCATCTGTGACGGCATGAACATGGGCTTAAATTCCAGGGCAGCCCTGATCACCCGGGGGCTGACGGAAATGAACCGTCTGGGCACCCGGATGGGAGCCGATCCATTGACATTGTCCGGTTTGGCGGGTGTGGGGGATCTTCTGCTGACCTGTACCGGTGCGTTGAGCCGGAATTATACCGTGGGCAAGCAGATTGGACAGGGCAAACGATTGGAGGAGATTATCTCTGAAATGAGAATGGTGGCAGAAGGGGTAAAAACAACCCGTTCCGTATACAATTTGTCAAAAAAACTGGGGGTGGACCTGCCCATCTGCGACGAAGTGTATGCAGTCCTGTTTGAAGACCGGCCAGTGGCCGAGACAGTGGCGCGTTTGATGAACCGGTCTTTAAAACACGAGCTGGACGGGGTTCTATAGACTTTTCCCCTTTGGCTTGTGTTTTGGCAGTTTACCAGACTTCTGGATAGGCAACGTCCACAAAACTGTTTTCCATCTTGAATTTATGGTCCCGTTCCATGGCGGCAAGATCTCCAAACACCTTTTTTAATTGGGGGTCATCGCAATTATCGGCAAGGGCGGTGTATTTTTTCATGGCCAGCTCTTCATTTTTCATGGCAATGCCGATGGCACTTTTCAGGTCCATATTCTCATTGACTTCAGGCATTGCAATGGTTTCAGAAACCTTAAAATCCTTTTCAAAATTAAAAAAAGAGGTGTCCATTTTTTCTTTGGTTAAGATGGCGGTCAGTATCCGTTCATGTTTTGCTTCTTCAGCGGCAAATTTTTCAAACAACTCCGTGAGAAAGGGGGCCTTGATTATAGTGGCAACCTTTTCATAAAATTGTTTGGCTTCAATTTCACCTTTAATGGCATCTGAAATCACTTGTTTATATTTTTCCAAATCCATGATTGTTCTCCATGTCCAAGTGTTCTGTGTTTAAAAATAAAATATAATTGCAGTAACTATCTTAGCCCATAAAAAAAAACACTGCAAGAAAAACCCATGGCAGATTCCTATAATTTATAGGCGTGCCTTTGGGCATACCATGGTGTCAGAAGAATAAATGTTTTCCATGCAGGGCTTAGGTTTCTTCCGGAGAAGAAGTGTTTTCCTCTTCAGAAGACTCTTTTTGTTTTTCCTGTTTGCGTTGCTTTTTTTCCTCTTTTTTCTTCTTCTTTGCCATTTCTCTCTGGCGCTTTTCAAATGAATAATTTGGTTTAAACAAGGCTATTTCCTTATGGTAAGGTGTGGGGTGGCCGCAAAATTAGGTTGCGATAAAAAAGGCCCCGCAAAAATGCGGGGCCTTTGCAATGCGCCTATCCGTGTTTACAACTGGACAACGTTCTCTGCTGCCGGTCCTTTGGGACCGTCGACAACATCAAAGGTTACCCGTGCGCCTTCTGCCAGGGATTTGAATCCCTGGGCCTGGATTGCGGAATGGTGAACAAATAAATCTTTACCACCATCCTGCTCAATAAAACCAAATCCTTTTGAATCGTTAAACCATTTTACTGTACCTTCAGCCATGTTGTATTACTCCTTTAAGATGGGCTCCCTCTGGAACCGCTGTTTATATAGCCGAGGTATCATTTGATACGTCGACTGGAAGTCTGGGTATCCAGACAAAATCGGTTAAGGTCGTGCACTCCGGCTTCTGCCGGCGGAGGCCAGGGAAAAAACGCCGCTGTGCTGGCTTCTGCCCCGTCCGTTTCCTGCGGGTTTCCTGTTTTTCGGCAGTTGCCGTAAATGGCGTTCCCTTTTTACAACTTCCACGCTTTCATTTTCTTCCCATGCAAAGCCGGGGGTCGCTTCCCTGCGCATTTTTTTGCCCAGGTTGCGTTCAATGAGAGAAATTATTTTGCTGTCTTCCCGGTCTGCAAAAATGAAGGCCTCGCCGGAACGGGTGGCCCGGCCTGTACGTCCGGTACGGTGGGTGTAGGTTTCGGCTGTATCCGGCACATCATAGTTGATCACATGGCTGATTCCCTCCACGTCAATCCCCCGGGCAGCAATGTCTGTTGCGACCAGAATTTTAAAGGTGCCGTCCTTAAATCCGTTCAGCGCTTCCTGTCGTTTCTGCTGGGAAAGGTTGCCTTGAATTGAGGCTGCACTATAGCCTGCCTTTTGCAATTGCAGAGCCAGGCTTTTTGCTTTGTGTTTGGTGCGGGTAAACACCAGGGTGCTGGTCATTTTCCCATCCTGGATGATGCTCTTGAGCAGGGAGGTCTTTTGTTCTTTGGCCACCTGAAACAGGACATGGGAGATGGCAAGGAGCGGCTGGGTGTGGTTGATCTGCACGGTTGCCGGGTTCTTTAATATGGTTTGTGCCAAAAGGCGGATTTCCGGGGGCATGGTGGCAGAAAAAACCAGGGATTGACGTTTTACAGGCAAAAGCTTTATGATTCGCCGGATGTCCGGGAGAAATCCCTTGTCAAACATGTGATCTGCCTCATCAAGAACCAGAACTTCCACAGCGCCCAGAGAAAAGGCTTTGTCATTCAAAAGATCCAGCAGACGACCGGGACAGGCAACGATGATCTCAACCCCATTGCGGATCGCTTTGATCTGGGGATGCTTGCCCACGCCGCCATAAATGGAAATACTGCGCAGGCCGGTTTCTTTGGCCATCTTGCTGATGTCGTCATGGATCTGTTCTGCCAATTCTCTGGTGGGCGCCACGATCAGGACCCAAACTTTTTTTCGGGGACCTGCCAGAAGCCGTTGGAGAAGGGGCAGAACAAAGGCAGCCGTCTTTCCAGTTCCGGTCTGGGCAAGGCCAAGCATGTCCCGTCCTTCAAGAATCGGGGGGATTGCCTGTTTTTGTATCGGTGTGGGAACGGTATATCCGCAGGCTTCAATTCCTGCGTTTACTTTGGGGTCAAAATTAAACTCTTTAAAACTCATTAATACTCCTAGATATTTTGTAATGATCGACCAGGGTGAATCCCTGTTTTTCGATCTGCGGATCGATTAAAATCCGCTGGCTTAGTTGTTTGATAAAATGGTTGCGCTGATGGTGTTGAGGTTATCCGGAAAAATCGGTAGGTTACGGCCCGGGCGAATCGTGGTTGCAATTTGATAATTGGTCATGACATACGGTGTCAAACGGTTTCTCCTGTTTATTGAATCAGCAGAAACTTCGACCGCAACGAACGATGTTTTGAAAAACAACGAGGTAACGAGGACAACCTTGAAGGAAAATTTGATTCTACTTATGTATAAAGTCAGCCTTTAGTATACACGATTGTACACAGGTTGCAAGGAAAATAAACAAAGGTGTTCCAAACCGATAAAAATACAGGGAAATCAGTACCCAAAATCATCTTTTTCCTAGTTTTAAATTGTCAGAGTCATTGTCTGCCACAGGCATGAGTGCAGCTAAAATTGCCTGGCAAGCCGACTGGGTCCCCCCCTGTTTTTCCTGAATGTATTTTTGTGCCTTTTGTTTCAGGATGGACCTGTCACCCCGGGATCTCAGATGGCTGACCATGGTCCGGGCTATGCTTTTTCGGTTTTTGCATTTGGTGACAATCCCCCGGTTGATGATTTCTTCTCCTACCCAGGCAAAATCATCTATATGGGGGCCAATGACTGTCGGGGCTCCCAGAGCTGCCGGTTCAATAAAATTTTGTCCGCCCAGGGGCAGGATGCTGCCTCCCACACATACCGTGTTCGCAAGGCCGTAAGCAGACCGCAGTTCTCCAAATGTATCCCAGAGGATGATACCGGGCTGTGCCATGGGTGATGTCAGCTGTGATCTTAAGCAAAAGGAAAAATGGTGCTGTTTCAACTTTTTTTTCCAGGCATCCACCCGGTGCATGTGCCGGGGGAAAATGGCCACGACCTGGCGAGGCGTTTCGGCCAACAAGTGTTCCAGAATTTTAAGAACCTGGCTTTCTTCCTGTCTCCGGATGGAAGCCAGGATGGACAGGGGAAGATCCGGGGATAAAATTTTTTCCAGTGCAATCTGTTTTAAATGGGTCTCAGGGCCTGTCAGCATGAGATCAAATTTAATATTGGACATGGTGGTAATCCGGGCCTTGTCAAAGATTTGTTCAAATTTTTTTGCATCTGTTTTGGAAATGGCCAGAATATGGTCGGGTGAAAGCTGTGACCATAAATATTTTGTCCAGCGATAATGCCGGGCGCTTTTATCGGATAACCGGGCATTGACGATAAGAATTTGGGTCTGGTTTTCTTTTAAATAATAGAGCAGGGCCGGCCATATTTCGGTTTCCAGCAGGACCATGACTCTTGGGTTGACCCTTTTTACAGCTTCCTGGATGGTGCCGGGGACGTCAAAGGGGAACCAGTCCAGACAATGGGTAATTTGCGGGCTGATCCGGGTTTTCGGCAGGCCGGCTGAAAGGATTTCCCTGCCCTGGGAGGTGGTGGCCGTGACCAGCACCCTTGTCGGTTGTTCGGGTTTCAGACAGGAGAGAAGGGATAGGGCGAGGAATGCCTCTCCGGCAGATGCTGCCTGGATCCAGATATCGGCCGGTTTAAGGTGAGCGGTTGCAGCCCTTCTGGAAAAAGAAGGGCCAATTCGCCTGTTTTTCTTTAGAAAAGGCAGGGATAGCTGCCACAGGATGTTGTAAAATTTAAAAAAATTGGGTATAAAGGCACACGTTTTCATGGGGACATATGCTCTCATGTTTTTTGATGATTGACAATACTTGGTGAATAATATGGGCAGATACAAATTTGTTTTATGAAAAATAAACGCGCCACTCTCTCCAAATCCCGGCAACAGGTAATCCTGAAGCTTGTATTCCTATACTGGAAACGCCTTGTTCTGGCGGCTGTGTGCATGATTGCCGTGGCCGGGGCAAACGGGGCCATGGCCCTGTTGGTCAAGCCGGTCATGGATGATATCTTTATTGCCAAAAACAGGGAAATGCTTCTGCTGATACCGGGCCTGGCCGTTCTCGTTTTTCTGCTCAAGGGCCTTGGGTCCTTTGGGTCTGAATATCTGATGAACTATATTGGTGAAAAGATTATCCGATTTTTTCGGGATTCTCTGTATGAAAAGATAATCGACCTGCCCATTGCCTTTATCCACAAAGAGAAAACAGGGGCCCTGATGTCCAGGATCACCAATGATGTCAACATTGTCAAGGGCATGGTATCCACGGCTGTGATCAATATATTCCGGGATTTTTTTTCTGTGATTGCCTTTTTGTGTGTGATTTTTTACCGGGACTGGCAGCTGGCCTGCGGGGCGTTTCTTGTCCTGCCCCTGGCATTTTATCCGATTCTTGTGTTTGGCCGGCGGGTGAGGCGCTTTTCAACCGGGTCCCAGGAAACCATGGCAGACTTGAATTCCTTTCTACACGAGACTTTTTCCGGCAGTAAAATCATTAAAATATTTAACCTGGAAACCTTTGAAAAGCAGCGGTTCAGAGAAAAAACAGACCGATTGTTCCTGCTTGAAATGAAAAAGGTCATTGCCAAAGCCCTTTCTTCACCGGTCATGGAGTTTTTAGGGGGCCTGGGGATTGCCTTTATTATCTGGTTTGGCGGCATGCGGGTCATCAACGGCACCTCCACACCCGGTACTTTTTTTTCATTTTTAACCGCGGTTATGATGCTCTATGATCCGGTTAAAAAATTGTCCAAGCTCAATAACACGGTTCAGGAAGGGGTGGCATCCGCCTCCCGTATCTTTGATATCCTGGAGACGGAACAGACCATCCGGGAGAAGGCCAACCCGGAACGTCTTGAAGGGAAAACCTTTGACCTGGTGTTTGAGGGTGTGGGGTTTTCCTATGGTACTAAAGAAGCCCCTGCATTGACCGATATCAACCTGCGGGTAGCCCCGGGAGAGGTGCTGGCTCTGGTGGGAATGAGCGGAGGGGGCAAAACCAGCCTTGTCAACCTGATACCCAGGCTTTATGATGTGACTGCAGGACAGGTAAAAATCGGGGGCAAGGATGTGCGGGACCTTTCTGTCGAGTCCCTTCGGGACAAAATTTCCATTGTGACCCAGGAACCGATTTTGTTCAATGAATCGGTGAAGGACAATATCCGCTATGGGAAAATGGATGCCACGGACGACCAGATTGTTGCTGCGGCAAAGGCCGCCTTTGCCCACAAGTTTATATTGGGATTTCCCAGGGGATATGATACCGTGATAGGGGAACTGGGAAGCCGGTTGTCCGGCGGTGAGAAACAGCGGATCTGTATTGCCAGGGCCCTGATCAAGGATGCACCGGTGCTGATTCTGGACGAAGCCACCTCTGCCCTGGATTCCCAGGCAGAAAAGGTGGTGCAAAAAGCCCTGGAGAACCTCATGAAGGGCAGGACCTCCTTTGTCATCGCCCACAGGCTTTCCACCATCGACTATGCCTCCCGGGTGATTCTGCTAAAAAACGGTTCCATTGCGGAACAGGGCACCCATCGGGAGTTGATGGCCTTAAAAGGCGAATATTATAAGCTGCAGACCCTGCAGGCTGCCAAAGTAGCGAAACCATAAACATCAAACCATAGAAAAGAACCCATAATAAGGAGAACCACCATGGCGGTTTCCAAAGAATTATTGGAGATACTGGTCTGCCCCAAATGCAAGGGAGAGGTCGTTTTGACGGATAAAAAGGACGGGCTTGTATGCGGAGCCTGTCGTCTTTGCTATGAAATCAAGGACGATATCCCCATTATGCTCATTGACCAAGCAAAGCCTTTATAGGGATGAGTACGCCAAAAGCACCGGATCCGGCAAAACTTTTGATCTCTGTCTTTATGAAGGAACAACAGGTTTTCGAAGATATTTTTGACCGGCTTGAACAGATTGCAGGACCCTGCGATATCATTTCAAAATGGCTTGATTTTGATTTTACCGACTATTATTATAAGGAAATGGGATCTCCCCTGTACCGCCGCTTGATTGCCTTTAAGCCCCTCATTGACCAGGACATGCTGGCAGACATAAAGCTTGCAACCAATGATCTGGAAAAGAGCTGTTTGTCCGGCGGCAACCGGCAGGTGAATATCGATCCTGGATATCTTCTGGCGTCCCGGTTTGTCCTTGCAACGGGAAAAGAGTATTCCCACAGAATATATATCGGCAAAAATATCTATGCAGACCTGACCCTGATGTATACCAAACAGGGATTTAAAACCCTGGAATGGACCTATCCGGACTATGCCTCGGATGCGGTAACCGGTTTTCTTGAAAAGGTCAGGAACAAGTACCTTCTGGATTTAAAGGAAAGGAAAGACAAATGATAAAAAGCATGACGGCTTTTGCAAAGGCATCCCATACCAAAGCGTTTCTTACAGCGGATGTGACCATTCGTTCCTATAATTCCCGGCACCTGGATTTTTCCATCCACCTGCCCGAGTCCTGCCAGGCCTTTGAAGAAGAGGTTAAGAAATTGATTGGCCGGCACCATGACCGGGGAAGGATAGAGATCCGGCTGAACCTTACGGATGAATCACCGGAACCGGAGCTTTTTTCTGTGGATACGGCAAAGGCCAGATCCTATTATGCGGCATTAAAAACAGTGAGCGATACCTTGAATCTGTCTGGTGATATTGGTCTGGAAACGGTTCTGGCTGCCAGAAATATTATTGTGCCGGCCCAAAGACAGATCGATACCGATCTTTTGTGGGAGGTTTTGTCCGGGGCGGTTGAAGCAGCAACAAAAGAGCTGGATATCATGCGGCGCAGGGAAGGCGAAAACCTGTTCGCAGATTTGGCCGGCCGCATGGATTATATTGAATCGAGTATGGAGGCCCTGGGCCAGGAGGCCCGGGAGATTCCCCTGGTGTATCAGAAACGGCTCACGGAACGGATCGCACGGCTGACCTCTGATGCAGACGGCATTGATCCGGTGCGCCTGGCCCAGGAAGTGGCGGTTTTGAGTGACAAAAGTGATGTGTCCGAGGAAATCGTTCGTCTTGCCAGCCATATCAGCCTGTTTCGGGAAGTAATGAATGCCGCGGATTCCCAGGGCCGAAAACTCAATTTTCTGATCCAGGAATTTAACAGAGAATTTAATACCATTGGTTCCAAGGCAGGTAACGCTGCCCTGTCCCATATGGTGGTGGACCTGAAGTCTGAATTGGAAAAAATCAGGGAACAGGTTCAGAATATTGAATAATTATTAAATAGAACACAAGGAAATCATATGGAACAGGTCCTTTTAAATATCGGTTTTGGGAATACGGTGGTGGCCGAACGGGTAGTGGCCATATTATCTCCCAATTCTTCGCCCATGAAGCGGGTCAAGGACGAAGCCCGGGAGGCCCGCAGCCTCATTGATGTCACCCACGGCAGAAAAACCCGGGCGATTATCATCACGGACAGCAACCACGTGATCCTGTCTGCCATCCAGGCGGAAACCGTGTCCTCCCGTTTTGAGGCCCTTATCAAAGACGGAGACGAGAAAGTAACTGAACCGGTCAAATAAGGCCTGGGATTAACAGATTTAGATCAGGGTAAAAAATGGAAAAAAAAGGTATATTATTTGTGATTTCCGCTCCTTCCGGAGCCGGGAAAACCACATTGATCCGGCGGGTATTGGAGCGGTTCCCCAAGCTCTCCTATTCAATTTCCCACACCACCCGACAGCCGAGAAAAGGGGAAATCAACGGGAAGGATTATTTTTTTATAGATGAACCTGGGTTCCAGCTGAAGGTCGAACAGGATCAATGGATTGAATGGGCAAAGGTCCATGGAAATTTTTACGGCACCTCCAAAGAATTTGTAACACAAAAACTGATGCAAGGCGACAGCCTGGTTCTGGACATTGATGTCCAGGGGGCAAAACAGATCATGGCCTCTAAATTGTCGCCTGTCTCAATATTTATTATGCCGCCTTCCATTGAGGCCCTCCGCCAGCGCCTTGAAAACCGGGGCACAGATTCTTGTGCCGTAATTTTACAGCGCATGGAAAATGCACAATGGGAGATGTCCCAACGGTCGGCCTATGACCATGTGGTTGTCAATGGTGACATCGATAAGGCCACCTTTGAGTTGTGCACTATTTTTGAAAATGAAATGAGGTCCCTATAATGGCTTTGGAAAAAACAGAGATACTCTTTGGTTATCATTGTGTTTACGAGGCATTGCGTGCCCAAAGACGGCAGTTTGCGCTTGTTTATATTTCCAGTAAACGGTCCGCCGGAAGAGCGGACAAGGTGATTGATCTTGCTGAAAAAAATGGAATTCCCATCGAATATATAGACCCCAAAAAACTGGACACCATGACCGAGTTCGCCCCCCACCAGGGAATTGTGGCCAGGGCTTCTTTTTTCCCCACAAAAAAGGCAGGTCAGCTGGTGTCCATGATCCAGGAACGAAAGACCCCGTGTTTTATTCTTATTATTGAAAATATCGAAGATCCCCATAACCTGGGTGCATTGATCCGAACCGCCCTGTGTGCCGATGTGGACTATATCATGATACCCAAGGACAGGTCATGTCCTCCCTCCTCCACGGTTTCAAGAAGCTCGGCCGGTGCCATGGAACATGCCGATATCTATATGATCACCAATACAGCTTCCATCCTAAGGGATTTAAAGAAATCCGGGGCATGGATTTTCGGGCTGGATGCCGACGGCACAACCGGTTTGTACGATGCCGACCTCATTGGCAACATCGCTCTGATCATCGGCGGTGAGCACAAAGGTATCCGGCCCGGGGTAAAAAAAGAATGTGATTTTGTTTTATCCATTCCCATTACAGGGAAAGTCAACTCTCTAAATGCCTCTGTGGCAGGCGGTGTGGCCATGTATGAGGCCAAACGCCAGCGCAGTGTAAACTTAAAAACAAAAGGAAAATAAATGGCAGACCCCACACCCCAGGACCCTATCCATGCGTCCAGGGTATCTGACAGACCCACCATTCCCTATATTGAAGGGGATGGTATTGGACAGGATATATGGCCCGCAGCAAAATTGGTATTTGATGCTGCTGTTAAAGCTGCATTTGGATCAAAGAAGAAAGTAGCCTGGCTGGAAGTTGCTGCGGGTGAAAAAGGCTTTGCCCGGACAGGCGAATGGTTGCCCGATGAAACCCTAAACGCAATCAAGACCCATGGGGTTGCCATTAAAGGCCCCTTGACAACCCCTGTGGGAAAGGGGATGCGCAGCCTGAACGTCAGAATCCGCCAGCAGCTGGATCTATATGCCTGTATACGCCCCATCCGCTATTATCCGCCGGTCCCAAGTCCCGTTTCCCACCCCGAGCGGGTGGATATGGTGGTCTTCAGGGAAAATACTGAAGATCTGTATGCCGGTATAGAATGGGACTCAGGATCATGGGAGGTCACAAAGCTTCTGGGACTTTTAAAGAGCGAACTCAATTGTGATCTGCCGGCTTCCTGTTCCATCGGCATCAAGCCCATGTCGCCGGAAAAAACAAAACGGCTGGTGATCCGGGCCTTTGAATATGCCTTTGAGAACAATCGGAAGAGTGTGACCCTCATGCACAAGGGCAATATCATGAAATTCACCGAAGGCGGATTCCGAAAATGGGGATATGAGGCAGCCTTTGAAACCTTCGGGGATCGGGTGATCACCGAAGAAACCCTGTTTGAAACCCATGAAGGAATTTTGCCGGACGGACTTGTGGTGATCAAGGACAGGATTGCGGACATGGTGTTTGCAGAAGTTTTGCTCCGACCGGAAAATTTTGATATCATCGCCTGTCCCAACTTGAACGGGGATTATATTTCCGATGCCCTGGCCGCCCAGGTGGGGGGGTTGGGCATTGCACCGGGTGCCAATATCGGGGACTCCTGCGCTGTGTTTGAAGCCACCCACGGGACTGCTCCGGATATTGCCGGTAAGGATTTGGCAAACCCCTGTTCCCTTATCCTGTCCGGCGCCATGATGTTTGACCACATGGGATGGCAAAGGGCAGGGAACCTGATTCGGGACGGTGTCGCAAAGGCACTGGCCCAGGGCAGGGTCACAAGGGATTTGGCTTCCCGGATCAAGGGGGGAGAAGAGGTGACATGTTCACGGTTTTCAAGGATTATTGCAGAGCAGATTCTTTCTGGACAATAAAAAGGCTTTTATTTGCATTTCAGACACTGGTTTTTCCCTTTCATTGTCTGAAATGCAAAACCTATATTGACCCGGACAGATCGGAATTATGGACCCTTTCCGCCTGTTTTTGTCCCAAATGCCTTCCTTCTGATCCCCCTTTGTTTACCTCTCCTTTTTGTCTTGTCTGCGGCCGATTGTTTGAATCTCCCATGGACGGGGATTTTGTGGAAAACCATCCCTGTGAAACCTGTCTGGTTAATCCATCTTCCGTCAGCCGGGTCAGGGCGGCCTTTCAATACCAGGGGATTGTAAAGGAGGCCGTTGCCCTGTTCAAGTATCAGTCAAAGCTCTGCCTTGCACGGGTGCTGGAGACGTATCTTTTTGATGCCTTTGATCGCTTTTTTGCAACCGCCGCCATTGACTATATTCTGCCCATTCCCCTGCATCCCCAAAAAATGAGGCGGCGGGGATTTAACCAGTCTTTTCTCCTGGTCCGCAATTTTAAGAAAAACTACGAATCGGTCTACAAAAATAAACCCTGCTGGCGGATTGACACCAACACCCTGGCAAGGGTCAAAAAAACCCTCCCCCAGACCGGGTTTGACATCCACCAGCGAAAAGACAACCTTAAAGGAGCCTTTTTATTGGCAAAAAAGGCAAATGTGACCGGAAAAAACATCCTGCTGGTGGATGACGTCTACACAACCGGTGCAACCTGCAATGAGGCGGCCCGGGTTTTATTAAAATCCGGGGCAGCCCGGGTGGATGCCCTGGTCCTTGCCCGGGCCTGATTTTTATCGCTGCCAGGTTTTTGGGGTATGGACGCAGTGGATTCTTATCTGCGTCTTTCGGGTCAATTCTTTCACTATTTAGGTGTCTTTTTGGAATCGGGGGGTAATACCGCCCACCACCGGTTCATAATACCGGTAAATGGTTTTTTCCCCAAGAAGTTCATCCACCTGGTTCTGGATTTTCAAGCGCTCCTGGTGGTTCATCCACCTGTTCCAGTCTTCCAGAAAATTCCAGGTGGAGATCACCAGGTATTCGCCCTTACAGTCCAGACAGCTGAAGGTCTGGTCGGTTAAAAACCCAGGCTGTACGGCAGCCCTGGATCTCAGTTGCACAATGAGCGGTGCCAGTTTTTCTGCCATTGACGGGTCTTTGACGATTCGTTGGATAATAATGGAAACTGCCATAATGCCCTCCTTTTGTTTATGGATAAAAGTATGGACTGCAGTGGAAGAATGGTAGAAATCATGGAATTTCGCATTCAATTTTCGATTCAATTCAAATATGCCCACAGTGTAACAAGTCCCCTTGTTTTTTGTCAATTCAATTTACAAGGCATTTTGTGTCTGGCATAGTCCGGCTATGTTTATTTGGCATTTATGCCATTGGAAGTTTGGAGTTTCAGTTCTTGGTTTTCAGGACACTTTTATCGATCCGAAGCTGCTATCCCGATTCCCAGGGCAATAAAAGACCCGCCGACAAGTTTATTAAAATAATTTTTCAGGCCAGTCAGATTAAATAATCCCGTGATCTTTGCGCCGCCAAGTGCGTAAATCATCATGCACACAAAGGCAATGAAACCCAGAGGAACCACCAACAGCAGGTATTGGGATAGAGGGGAACCCATGGTGTCGATGAAATGGGGAAACAGGGCGGAAAAAAACACAAGGGCTTTGGGGTTGGCCGCCGCCACATAAAATCCCTGGGCAAACCGCCTGCCAAAGGAGGCATCCTCTGATGGGTTCCCGTGATGAACGGGTTCAAAGGCCATGGGGCCGGAACGCCAGATGTCCAGGCCCAGATAGATAAGGTAGGCCGCTCCGGCATATTTGATCGTAAAAAACAGAGGCTGTGAGGCGGTTAAGACAGCACCCAGTCCGGCAATGGAAATGGTCGCCTGGATCATGCTGGCACAGGTGTTGCCCAGGGCGGTTGCCATGGTCTTTCTTGCCCCGTACCGGATACCATGGGTCAGGGACAGGATCATGCTGGGACCCGGAATAATGGATGCCACAAAAACTGTTGTCATGTACACCAGAAAAAATTCCATGGGTTCTCCTCCTTTTCAAAGGGCCGGGGCATTCTTTGTTATTTTATGCGTTGAAGAATGGTCTCTACCACCTGTTCTGCTGTGGACCCGAACAAGGTTTCAACATCCACCAGGTTTAGGAATTTATCATCCCATTGGATGTTTTCGCTTTCAAGAACCCAGTCTTTTAACCGGGTATATTTGCCGCCCAGGGCTTTGATTTTTTTCAAAAGAGAGACTTCCTCGGTGCGTTTAAAGACCACATTAAGGGAAAGGATAAACTCAATAATGTTTGGGGTTGACGGCGATTTGGAGATGACCGGGATTACCAGGATGCTTTTATTATCCTTTCTTCCCTTGCCGATATAGACGTTGCCTTCCCTGACAATGATATTTTTGGTCCCTTTGAGGCGGGGATCATTTTCCACCCTGGAGGCTTCCTGTTTCAAAGAACCGGTTTTGGCCATGACCACAATTTTTGTATCCGGTGTCACCTCTCCCAGAAGACTGAGCCCTGAAATCCGGTATAAAAGACCGCCTTTGATACTGGAAATTACTTCCTGGAGGTTTTTGATGACCAAAACGTTTTTATTGGTCAGCTGGGAAATCTGGATATCATTGGCGGCAAGTTCGTCAAAAATGAGACCTTCAAATGTCTCACTGATCCGGCTTGTACCGACGGTCACGGTTTTTGCCTGGTGCTTGATGGCATCCACCGGTCTTGCCATGGCATTGATGGCCTGGCCCATGTTTTCAAAAAAGGTGTTCAGCATATTGGAGGGAGTGCCTTTTTTTTCAAAATCAATTTCAAAATCAGAAACCGGCAGTCTGCCGGACAGGTATTTGAGCAGCAGGGTGATGTTGGCGGTGCGGTCAAGGCCCATGGCAGAAGGAAAATAATGCTCACGCCTTTTTTGGGAGAATTGATTGTACACTCCGGCTATTTTTTCCCGGAAATTTTTTTCAAGCAGCACCTCATATTCATCGTGGCCCATGGCAGTAAATTCATCCAGCACCTCCTGGATTTCCTGTCTGCAGGTGTACATAAATTTTGACCCGTCATTTATGGCAAGGGCTGCATAGTATCCCCAGATATGTCCCACAAGGGTGTTTAAAACCGGGGCCAGGTGTTCGCTTATCTCCGGGATTTTAAAAACATCTTTTGCATAGAGATCAAACCTGTTTTCACCAATGGTTGTGATCACCACGGGACAGGCTTTGTGGGCATGGAAAATAGCCGTGTCTTTGATGATATCGCCCAGAACACTTTCCCGGGTGCCGGCGGCACAGACAATGATCAACGGTTCTGCGGAAAGATCGATGTGTTTTTTGTCTTCCACAAAGTCCGAACAAATGGTTTTGTAGCATAGCTCGGACAATTTGATCCGGATTTCATCGGCCGAGGTCTTGTTGGCACCGGACCCCACGGTTGCCCAATAGTCTTTTGAGACTGCCAGGCGGCAGGCAGAGGCTTTGATTTGATCTTTCATGCCGAGAATTGTGCGCATCTTTTGGGGAAGCAGGGTCAGCTCTTGTATGGCCTGTGTGATAAATTCACTGGATCTTGCCCCAAAAATCTTTGACAGATGCAGTCCGAGAATGGCACCCGCCGCAAGCTGGGAATAAAAGGCCTTGGTAGACGCCACAGACATTTCAATATCCCGGCCGGAACTGGTATACAGAACCCCGTCGGTTTTGAAGGTCAGATCAGAATCCCTTCGGTTGACAATGGCAATGGTTCTGGCACCGCAGGCTTTTACCATGTCAACGGTTCTGTTGGTATCGGTGGTGGTGCCGGACTGGCTCATGGCCACCACCAGGGTGTTGGCCATTGCATTTTCGCCGTTTCCATTGCCAATGATACTAAAACCCGATAATTCCGATGATTTGAGTGCCCGGATGTCCATGTCCCTGGCGCCCAGGTAATAGGTCAGAAGATTGGCACATCCCTGGGCGGCAATCCCGGCGGTTCCCTGGCCGATGAAATAGATTTTTTTAATCTTTCCTTGTATGAGTTCCGTTTCAAGGTCAGAAGGAATCACCCGTTTGTCCAGGATGGTTTCCAGCAGGTTGGTTTTGGGAATTTGTTTGAATTTGTTTTCAAGGGTTTTTTCAACGGACAGGGGAGACTCTGATATTTCTTTTAGAAAATAATGGGGAAAATCCTGGCGGTCTATGTCCCGGGAGGTGATCTGGCTTGTGAGTATATCTGTTTGTTCTATGGCAATGGGCCGGCTGTCATAATAAAAGGAACAAAGACCCTCAACCCCGCCAGGGGAATGCTGATCAAGGATAACGATCTGACCGTCTTCCTCTCCATTGAGTTTGATGTAATCCTGGGTCTCTTCAACAATTCCATAGAGTTCAGAGGCCGCAATGTAATGATCCGGGGCTATTCCCACAAAAATGGCCTGGCCACTGCCTTTCTGGGCCAGAAATAATTTGCCCGGCGCCAGATTGGTGTGCATGCTGATGGCATGGGAACCGTGGAAATCATTGACAGCGAGTCTGAAGGCTTCTTCAATGGAAGCCCCTTGCTTCAGATGGTGTTCAATCTGAAGGGGGATCAGCTTGGTATCGGTATTGATGGATGGGTGGATTCGATCGTACCGGGCTTCATATTCGGTTTTTAACTCAAGATAATTGTCAATATCTCCGTTGAGGCAGACATGGATAATACCTGATTTTTCGATTTTTTTGTCCGTGGGGGTATTGTCAACCGGGTGGCAGTTGGCTTCTGTAATATCTCCCACCGAAGCCCATCGCGTATGGGCAGAGACCGAGTTGGACGCTATGGTGAATTTTGACAGAACCTGGAGAATGTGGTCATTTTTTATCTGACTTCGGATAAATGCGATATTGTCTCCCAGGGCACCGATCTCTGCGGCAAATTTATAGACAAAGGCAATGGTGACCAGATGGCCAACCTGATTATTTTGAGCGATACTGTCATTGATACTGATGCTGTTGTTGGACAGAACCAGGTGATTGGTCCTTTGTTTCAGCGTCTCTGCAAGGCCCGCCCGAAGCATGCCTTCCCGGAAAGTTTCAAACGCGTCCTTTGTAAGGGTAAAAAAAACAGAGATCCCGGCAGAGTCCCTTCCCCTGACTTCAAGCCGGTCAATACTGTTTAAAACCGCATTGATCCGTTTGAAAATCAACACCCCCTGGGAAGTGGGTTCCAGGTCTGTAAAAATTTTTTTTATGGCCCCTATATTGTCCAGAATCTCTTTGTTAAGGCACCAGAAGATATCCTTGAGTTTTTCCAGGCGCATGGAAATAATTTCCACATCAAGTGAACTTAGAGACGGTACCATTTTTTTGAACCAGGTGGCCTGGTCCGTTATGATTCGGCCTAAATCATCACGGATCAAGGCGAGTTGCAAGGCTTTGTCCGGGCTTAAAAAAATATCCGTAAAGACAGATTCTTGTTTTAAGGTTTGGGCCGTTTTTAACAATTGATCCAACGCTTGGTCACCGCCAAGGTATTCATTTTCAATTGAAAGAAAGTCCTCTTGGGTTTGGTAAAGAAAATGGTTTCCAAGCGCTGTGATCTTTTTTGAAAACAGGACCAGATCAAAGGTTGCTGCCGGTTTTTTCCCCTTAAAGGCCACAAAGGCAGAAATACCACAGGAAAGAATATGGGGCTGGTATGGGAAAAAGACAAGGCTGTTCTCCCTGGCCTGGTCAAGGGATTTCCCCATTTCAATGTGAAGGGTGAATGCTGTGCGCATCAGGTTAAAAAGGCGTTTTATAGCCGGCATCTTTTTTCCTCCGCCAATGGATTTTATAACAATAATTTTTTCTTTCCTATTCTTTTTGGGCAGATGCCTTGGAGACGTCTTTGAAATAATTTTTCAAAATCATCCTGGCATAGCTACTGGCCCGGGTACCTATATATTTTTTGTGACCCACAACAATGGAAATTACCAGGGCCTTATCCCCTGTTTTTTCTTTGCCAAACCCAGTGAACCAGTCATACTTGACGGTTCTTTCCCGATTATAGAGGGAACCGGTTTTTCCGCCAATATCCAGTTTTGACAGGGTGCGGTCCCTTGAAATACCATGGAAAGATTTTTTGGCGGTTCCCTTGGCAATGGTTGTCTGCATCAGCTCAATCATTGTCTTGGCGGTTTTGGGCGTTATGGGCGTTTTATAGGTTTCTTTTTTGCGTGTGTAAATGATTTCTCCAGTGCTGGTTTTTACCTGATTTACAATGTGGGGGACAAAAGAAGTGCCGGCATTTAGAACCGTTGTGACCAGCATGGCGCCAAAAACAGGAGAAATGGTGGTGTCATGGTTAAAGCCGCACCCCAGTTCTGCCAGGTGAAACTCGCTTCCCTTAACACCGAATCTGCCGGATTCAAAATTAAGCTCTGAATCCGGACTCTGGTTAAACCCGAATGCCTGGGCATATGCGTTCAGTTTCCCTTTTTCCAGATAGTTTTTTCCAATTTTTCCGAAAATCGGATTTATGGATTCGGCAAATGCGCTGGCAAGGGAAATCTTTGTTGTATATTTGTTTTTGTCATCGGTGAGCTGTCGCTTATAGAGCGTGTACTTGTTCCCGTTAAAATACAAGGGTGTATGGGCTGAGTATCCCAGGGAGTCAATGGCCGCAGCGGCAGTGACAATTTTGAAGATACTGGCTGCCGGATAATCCGAGGCCAGACAGGGATTGATTTCGGGATCACCCAGGTCAAAGCCGGCCATTCCTACGATGTTGCCGTTGGAAGGATCCATGGCAATGATGGCGATCTGTTGGGGCTTCCCTCTATCAAAGGTCTTCAGCTGGTTCATGGCAGATAGAAGCTCTTTTTGCAAAGGGGTGTTCAGGCTGGTGGTAATCGTGTATTGCTGATCCTGTGAATCCACAAAAAAAACATTTTTATCGGCATTGAGAAACCGGGTCTCCCGGATCAGATCTGACAATCCGGTTTTTGACAGAATGGTTTTTGACAGAATGGTTTTGGGCGGTACTGTTTTTGGCGGTACGGAAGTTTCAGTCCCCAGGGGGGGTAAAACTGCTTGCTGGGATTCTTGTTTGAAAAAAGTGTCCAGCCCCAGCAGATGCCAGGCGCCAAGAATCAAAAGACCCGGTATTACGACCATCAGGGAGACTCTGACATATTTTTGGAGAAGGCGTTTTTTTCTTCGATTTTCAATAAAATCAGATTGATGTGCCTGCCATGTGGTTTCTTTTTTATAGGTATACAAATAAGTGTCCGAAAGATTGTGCCCTAAAGGATACCCCTCTGGGCTGTTTAGTGGGGGGGAAGCCAACTTTATTTCACCTGATTTCCCGGGAAAAGATCCTTGTCAAACCCGGTCAGGATCATCTGTTTTTTATGACTGCCGACAAGAATCATCCCCTGGGATGTCTCTCCCATGATTTGGGCCTCTTTTAAATTGGCCACCACAATGACCTGTTTGCCGACAAGATCTTCCGGGGGATAGTCTTTTCCGATACCGGCAATCACCTGGCGGGTCTGGGCTCCTATATCCACCATAAGCTTCAACAACTTGTTGGCGTCTTGGATTCTTTCGGCTGAAAGAATGATTCCGGCCCTTAAATCTATTTTTAAAAAATCGTCCAGACCAATCTCTTCTTTTAATGGTGGTTTAAAGGGTTTTTCCTTTTTAACCAAAGTCTTTTCCGCCTGGTTTTTGGTGTCTATCCTGGGAAACAGGATTTCCGGCGCACCAAGGCAGGTTCCTTTTTGAATCTGGGACCAGGGAAATATCTGGTCCAGGCCAAAAAATCCTTTGTTCGGGATATCCAGGCAAAGGGCTTTTTGCATTTTTAGGCTGGTGGCCGGCATCACAGGGTAGATCAGGCAGGAGATCACCCGAAGTCCTTCCATTAAATTGTACAACACCGTTGCAAGGGCGCTGTTTTTTGATTCATCCTTGGCAAGGGACCAGGGTTCCTGGGTGTCGATATATTTGTTCATGGTACTGATAAAGGTCCAGATGGAGATCAGGCCTTTGTGAAACTCACAAATTGCCATGGCCTCTTTAAACCCATCAATGGCTTTTGCCCCATCGGATTCCAGGGAATATTGCTGATCAAGGGCTGCATCCGCCCCAGCGACCCTCCCATTAAAATATCGATGGTTCATGGAAAGCACCCGGGAAAACAAATTGCCAAGATCATTGGCAAGGTCTGAATTGATGCGGGAGACAATGGCATCTTCGGTGAAATTGGCATCCAGGCCAAACACCATCTCCCGCATGAGAAAATACCGGAAGGGGTCTGGGCCGAATTCTCTTGTCACTTCAACGGGATCGGTCACATTGCCGATGCTCTTTGACATTTTACTGCCTTTTACATTCCAGAACCCATGGACATTCAAACCGTCATAAATATCCAGGCCGGCCGCTTTGAGCATGATAGGCCAGTAAATACCATGGGGTTTGATGATATCCTTGGCCACAAAATGACGGGAGGTGGGCCAGAAGTTTTGATACAACGCTCCATCTGGATATCCCAGGGCCGATATATAGTTTACCAGTGCATCAAACCAGACATAGGTTACATACTCCTGGTCAAAGGGCAGGGTGATTCCCCAGGTGAGACGGGACTTGGGCCGTGAGATACACAAATCTTCCAGGGGCTCTTTTAGAAAAGAGAGGAGTTCATTCTTATATTGATCTGGCCGGATGAAATCCGGGTGGGTCTTGATATGGTCAATGAGCCAGTCCTGGTATTTGCTCATTTTGAAGAAATAGTTGGATTCCTTTATGGCCTGGGGTGCCACCCCATGGTCTGGACATTTGCCGTCAACAAGCTCCCTTTCCTGGTAAAACCGTTCACACCCGAAGCAATAGATGCCTTCATAACTGGAAAAATAAATATCACCGCTGTCATGGATTTTGGTCAATATGGCTTCAACAACCTTTATGTGATCTGGGTCGGTTGTCCGGATGAAGTGGTTGTTTTGGATATGCAATAGGGGCAGAAGGTCTTTAAACAACTGGCTGATTTTATCGGCATAGGCCTTTGGAGACGTCTTTTCTTTTTGTGCCGCCTGTACAATTTTATCCCCGTGTTCATCGGTTCCGGTCAAAAAATAGGTATCATGACCGTCCATCTGCTTGAACCGGGTTGCAACGTCTGCGGCAATGGAGGTATAGGCATGTCCCAGGTGGGGTTTTGCATTGACATAATATATGGGAGTTGTAAAAAATTGACGCTTTTTTTCCATGGTGTGTGGGTCCTGTATTATGTTTTTTTCAATTGACTGATTTTCTTTTCAACTTCCGTTCGGTCTTCCAGGCGAATGGTGACACTTTCCCTGAGCACATTCTGCCTGACCACCTTACCCTCTCCTTCTTCAATGGTAATGGACTTGCCAAGCCTTGGCATGGTTTTCTTCAACTGCCGGTAAGTCTCATTTTCAAAGGTCAGACAACACATGAGTCGGCCGCAGACCCCTGATATCTTGGTTGGATTCAGGGACAGCCCCTGCTCTTTTGCCATCTTTATGGAGACGGGTTCAAAGGTATGCATGAAGGATGAACAGCAAAGTTCCCTTCCGCATTTTCCCACCCCCCCGCAGTGCTTGGACAGATTTCGTATCCCCACCTGGCGCATTTCAATGCGGATACTATACTCCTTGACCAGTAATTTGATCAGTTCCCTGAAATCAATCCGGCCGTCGGCCGTATAGAAAAAGGTCAGCTTGTGCCTGTCAAATGTGCTTTCAACACTGAACAGGTTCATCAAGAGCCCCAGCTCGTTGATGCGCTGGCTGCAGAATTCATGGGCCCGTATTTCAAGTTGTTTGAGTTCGTCTCTTTTGATGAAATCTTCGTTGGTTGCTTTCCGGACAATCTGCTTGAGTTTTTTTTCTGTTTTATCCGTTTCAACCGGGGGTTTGGCAATGGTTCCAAAGCCAAGTCCCTGTTCGGTTTCAACAATGACGCAATCCCCCTGGTTTAAGACAAAGGCATCGCTTTTGAAGTCATAAATTTTACCTGCGGTTTTGAATTTTACACCAGCCACTTTAATCATCGGTTTTGGGTTCCCTATACTATTGACAATCCCAGGAAAAAACGGTCCAGGGTCAACCGGATTGAACTGTTGGATACAAGTCTTTTTTCGGTTTCAGCAAAGTCGTTCATCCATTTCAGGAATGTAGTGTAAACATGTTTTTTACCAATATCATTAAATGCATCAAAAAAATCAAGGTTAACTATTTTTTCAGGACTGTATTTAAAAACACAAAAATCCCTGAGAACTGTTCTGATAATTGTCATTGCATCAAACACCAGGTCAGGATCAAGGCTCAGTTTTTGTGAAAGCATCAGCCCTTTTCCGATGGGTGTATGGGGTTGCTTTGAAACAATGTCCATCAACTCTTTTATAACCCAGGTTCTTCTTTTCTGAAAGTTTATTCCTGTTTCTTCGGTTTTGTCCAGGTTCAACAGCCTCAGGGCCTTTTTCAGGTCAGCGCCGGCTGTTTGGGCCGCTATATAGGCGCATTGCGGGTCCATGGCATGTTGATCCATAATAAATTCCTGGATCTTCCGGCAAGACAAAGGCTTAAACCGGATCTGCCGGCACCGTGAAAGAATGGTGGGTAAAAGGGGGGATAACCTTGTGGCCGTCAGGATAAAAAAAGTATTTTCCGGCGGTTCTTCCAACACCTTGAGCAATGCATTCTGAGCCTGGGCATTCATTAGGTCTGCATCCTGGATCAGCACCATCCGCTTGGCCGCTTCGTTGGGTTTTGAAGATAATGCCCCTCCTATTTCCCGTATCTGGGAAATGGAAATTATTTTTTTTTTGTCGGCCAGGGAAATCTGGATGATGTCCGGGTGCATTCCTGTGCTGATTTTTTTACAGGATAAACACGTGTTGCAGGGTTTTTGGGTATCGGCCCTGCAATTACAGGCCTTTGCGAATTCAAATGCCGCCTCTCGTTTTCCGGTCCCGGGGTTTCCGAAAAAAAGAAGGGCATTGGGGATAGTGCCTGCCTGAACAAGGGTGGTTAATTCAGATATTGTTTGGGAATTGGCGGTTTTTCGATCAAAATCCGACACCCTTTGATCAATGGACATCGTCTAGTAATCTACCCGCTCCTTTAATTCTTTTCCGCATTTGAAAAAGGGGAGACGTTTGGGGGGGATTTTTACCTTTTGCCCGGTCTTGGGATTTCTTCCGGTATAGCTTTTGTATTCCTTGATATGAAAACTGCACAGACCTCTAATTTCAACCCTTTCTCCTTTTATAAATGATTCGGCCAAAGAATCGAAAAAAATTCTAATTACTTCCGCAGCCTCTGCCTTGGTCAGGCTTGCCCTTTCCTTTAACGTGGAAATCAATTCAAGTTTATTCATAGATCCTCATGTGCATTTTAAAAAAAACAGCTCTCAATTTTTACCTGGGTTTTAATCAAGATTTTATAAAAAGTCAAGGGGTTATGATATGAAGTCGGGAATTTTTTCAACACTCTCCAGATCCATTTCCACCCCGGCATACTGACCCAGAATGTCGATTTTAACGATGACACGGCCACAGCCTTTGTGTCGGGTGAACTCTCCTTTCAAACCGGCCATGGGGCCTTCTAGAACCATTACAGGGTCGCCTTTTTTCAACAGGATAGACTTGCCTGAAATTAAATCTACGTTGGCACTGGTCAGCAATTTCAACGCGTCTATCTGTGAATCGGGGATGGAAAGCGGTCCCCCGGTATTTCCCAATATCCTGACAGCCCCTGTTGTTTTAAGGATGTTAAGCTGGTCAGCGGGTTCAATGGTGGTGCGGACAAATAAATATCCCGGGAACAAGGGGATTTCGATCATTAATTTTCGGTCTTTCCGCAGGCTTTGTCTTCTGGCCTTGGGCAAAAAAGCATCTATTTTTTTCCCTGTAATGCTGCCATAGACGGTTTGCTCAAAATTGCTCCGGGTCAAAAGCGCAAACCAGTTTAAGTGCTTGGTCATTTGTAGCCAAATTCTCCAATTCCCCGAAGGGTTATCAGGAAGGCAATGCTTTTGTCTGCGGACGCTTCTTTATATTCAAGGCCCATGCCCCAGCAATCCTTATTAAAGGTGATACCGACCCGGTCTTCAATATTATTGTTTGTTTTCAGGTCTCTTTCAAATGAATAATATGCCACCATTTGATCTGTAAGTGTGACAGAGAATCGGGTATACCAGGTTTCCAATGACGCAATCGTATACCGGTAGGCGGTATTGATGGAATCCCCCCGCTTGTCGTAAAGGGTTGCCCCTAGGTTCATCCTTTCAAAATGGGCATTATAGGGAGACCAGTCAATATCCGCATCCAGGGTAAAGTATTGAAAGGGATTGAATTCACTTTCAAGGGTAATATTGGACCAGGGTTTTGATAGGTCATCCCTTGCCACAGAAAGATCATAGCTCTGGTACAATTTTGTCCAGACAAATTCTTTGTATTGATTTGATTTTGTCCCATCCGGGTTGTCAACAAGGTTTCTGGAAACAAAACTATTGGTCAGGGACCAGGTCACAAGATTTTTTTCGGCAAGCGTGTCAAGTTCGTCAAAGTACGGCAAATCATTCTGGATCACATTGGGCTGAAAGGTATATTCAATCATGGGCACCAGGGTATGCCGGATCTTGTCCGCAAAGTCATTGTTCAGGGTAAAAACCCGATTGAGCGAGGTGGACAGCTGGGCGCCCATGTCGTAGGTGGCACGGGTTCTGAAGTTATCGTCGATGCCGTTGACATCCGTGAAATTATCCGTGTGCCAGGCAGTTGCCCGTGTGCCGATATAGGGTTCAAAGAAAAAGGCCTTGGCAATCCGCATGGGGAGATAGACTTTGGGATACACATCTGCCCGCTGGCCATTGACCAGGGCGGCGGTGGTATCCTGGCGGTAAAAGGATCTGAATTCCGAGTCCAGGGTGTAATAAAAATCAGAGGCACCGATCTGCTGCCTGGCCCCATCAAATTCAAAGCTTGGCAGGGTTTGCAGGGTGGTGTCCGCCGTATTTCCCTGGCGGGCGGTAATATTGTCATACCAGAGCGTCTGGGCGTTAAAGCTATAATTGGACCAATACTTGCTGATGGTCAGGCTGTTGGTTCGGGTGGTGTCATCATATTCATCCAGACTCCTGCCAAAGGTCTCTTCAAAATATAGGTTGGTTGCATCAAAGCCTGTGAACCCGTCCCTGAATTCAAGCAGGTAGTCTTCATCACTGGCAATATCCAAATCCAGTCTGGACATAAATCCATTGGTCAGGTCCTGGTCGTGTTTCATTCGAAACCAGTAACGTTCTGTGTCGGTCCGCTGGAGGGTGCTGGCATAACTATAATTTTGGGTATCCTTTGTGCCGTCATCACTCTTTGTGTCTTCCAGATAGTCTAAAAGCATGGCTCCCTGGGAGGTTTCGTTTATGACATATCTGAATTCACCGGCAAGTTTGATGCCGCGGTCAGACATATAATCGGCATAAAGACTTGCATCCATATTTTTTGAAATGGCGATAAACAAGGGCTGTTCATATTCAAACCCCTTTCTGTCGGAACTGGTGAGCCGGGGGGTCAGAAGACCTGTCTGGCGCTTGCGTTTTACGGGAAAGGAAATATAGGGAGAATAGATGCCGGGAATTTTTTTGGCCCACAGGACCGCATGGTTCGCACTGCCATATCCTTCAATGGTTACCTTGATGTTTTTACCGGTAATTTTCCAGTCAGGGGTTTCGCCATTACAGGAGGTTATGGATCCCTTGTCTGCGTTATAGGTGAATTCCCCTGTTTTTTTAATGTTTTCGCCGCTGATATAGAAATGGTTTTCCTGGATAAAAATGGTCCCTTTGTTAATGGTCCCTTTTTCTGTTAAAAGATTGATCTGCATTGCATTACAGGTGATGGAATCCTGGCCGGAAAGAAGCAGGACATTGCCCTGGGCAAAGGCATCCTTTGTCTTGTTGGAAAACTCCACATAATCGGCTTCCAGTCGTGTGGCGCCGCCGGTGATCACCACATCATCTTCGGCAATATACAGCTGGCGTTCATTGTCATATGTCACCATGGCGGCTGAAATATGCCAGGAGATCTCCTTTGGATTTTCAGGAAGGGCTCTGGCAACAACCGCGCTTGGAACCATACAACAAAACAATGCAACTGCCGCCATCAGCGACAGTTTTCTCTGGGAAAACAAACAAAACATGGCTGTCCAGTAATAAATTGCACATCAATTAAAATTACTGTATAAAGCCATTTTATAATGTAAAAGTCAAGTCAGAATAAGCTTAAAAGAGCCGGCAATAAATCTTAGGTGACCTGGACTGCCGGAGTTGAAAGGACATGAATGGCAACTTCCATAATAGCATCCATTGGCAACACCCCTGTTGTTGAAATAAAGCGGTTGAATCCTGTGTCCGGGGTGAAGATTTTTGCCAAACTGGAATATATGAATCCCGGCGGGTCTATCAAAGACAGGTCTGCCTTGTATATGATTACGGCGGCAGAAGAATCGGGACATCTTTCCACGGACAAAACCGTGATTGAGGCCACCAGCGGCAATACCGGGATCGGGCTTGCCATGATCTGTGCGGTGAAGGGATATAAGCTTGCACTGACAATGGCGGAAAATGCCAGTGAGGAAAGAAAGCGGATATTGCGGGCCCGGGGGGCCCAGATCATACTGACGCCCAAGCACTTGGGGTCTGATGGCGCCATAGAGGAGGCCTATCGCCTGGCCAGGGAAAATCCCCATCAGTATTTTCTCACGGATCAATACAACAATGAGGCAAACTGGAAAGCCCATTATTATACAACCGGTCCTGAAATTCTGGCCCAGATCAAAGGCCGGGTCACAAGTGTTGTGGCAACCATCGGCACTTCCGGTACGCTCATGGGCCTGTCCCGGTATCTTAAAGAGCTGGACCCCCAGATCAGGATCATATGTGCAGAACCCTATCTGGGGCACAAGATCCAGGGTCTGAAAAATATGAAGGAATCCTATACCCCTGGAATTTTTGATAAAGCCAGGCTGGACAAGACCATCCGTGTGGATGATGAAAAAGCCTTTGAAACCGCCAGGCAATTGGCAAAGGCAGAGGGCTTGTTTGTGGGGATGAGCAGCGGGGCTGCCATGGCCGCCGCCATCGAAGAAGCCCGGACCCTTGAAAAAGGGGTTGTGGTGGCCATCTTTCCCGACAGCGGGGAACGATATCTTTCCACCTCTCTTTTTTCGGTTAAAAAAAAAAGTGACCTGAAGATATACAATACCCTTTCCAAGGCAAAAGAGCTGTTTGCGCCCATTGAAGAAGATAAAATCGGAATTTATACCTGCGGCCCAACGGTTCATCAGCGCCAGCATATCGGCTTGCTTCGGCGCTTTGTTTTCACAGATCTTTTGGTCCGGTACCTTGAGTTCCGCCAATTTGATGTAAACCATGTCATCAATATTACCGACTATGATGACAAAACCATACAGGGTGCCGAAGAGACTGACCAATCCCTTGATGCCTTTGTTCTTCCCCACATTGAATCCTTTAGAGCGGATCTTGCTGCATTGGGTATCCGCCCGGCCCAGGCCTTTCCCAGGGTGTCAGATCATTTTTCCGAAATGACGGAGTTGGCAAGAACCCTTTTGAACCGGCACCATGCCTATGAAAAATTGCATTCCGTCTATTTTGATATTGCAAGCCAGCCCGAGTATGGTCATCTGTCACGGGTGGATCTCAACAAGATCAAGCTTGGTGCAACCGTTG
>VMSR01000042.1 GCA_013792075.1 Desulfobacula sp. | reverse complement strand
CTTGTGCCGGTAAAACGGGTTGGGAAATACCGCTTTTTAGCCATTGCCCCCAACCTGCTGTTAAAAACCCTTAATATACTGAAGAAAGCCTCCATGGACACTGCAACTGAGTTAAAAAAAATATTATGGCAGGTATCCAAACCTGCCTATATCATAGATACCAATGGGCAGCTTTCCTTTTCAACCAAAGAAGAGGCGTTGTTGTCTCTGCCGGAAAGGAATTTTTCCCCCCTTCGTAACGTCGCTTTTTTGCCGGCCGTCGGCCTGGAGAACCTCGGGGACCACTCTTTTAAACAAAGACATGGATTAACCTATCCCTATGTGGCAGGTGCCATGGCAAACGGTATTTCCTCAGCCCAAATGGTCAAAACCATGGCCGGAAACGGTATGGTGGGTTTTTTTGGAGCCGGTGGTCTTTCCCTTGAAAAAATTGAAGAGAATATCATTGAACTCAAACGTTGCCTTGGGGAAAAACCCTTTGGTTTCAATCTGATCCACTCTTTGGGGGACCCTGACCATGAGATGGCAACCGTAACCCTCTACCTGAAGCATCAGATTCGCCTGATCAGTGCGGCGGCATTCATGCGGATGACACTGCCCCTTGTCTATTACCGGGTCAAAGGAATTTACCGGGATCACAACAAGGGCGTTATTGCGCCCAACCGTATTATTGCAAAAGTTTCCAGAATTGAAATCGCCAGACAATTTTTTGCACCGCCACCGGAAAAGCTGGTGGCCCAATTGCTGGCATCGGGCCTGATCACCCGGGAAGAAGCCGATCTGTCCCGGGAAATTCCCATGGCCCAGGACTTGACCGCGGAAGCCGATTCCGGCGGTCACACGGACAATCGGCCAGCCCTGACCCTTTTACCCACCATGATCTCCCTGAAAAACGAATTTATGGAAACCTATCACTACAAAGCGCCTTTGTGTGTGGGAATGGCCGGCGGTATTTCCACCCCGGAATCGGCGGCTGCCGCATTTGGCATGGGTGCGGCATATATCTTGACAGGGTCCATTAACCAGTCCTGTGTAGAGGCGGGGATTTGCCAGGAAGTCAAACGACTGCTTTGTCAGGCGGAACAGGCAGATGTGGCAATGGCCCCGGCCGCCGACATGTTTGAAATCGGCGCCAGGGTCCAGGTATTGAAACGGGGAACCCTGTTTCCGGTCAGGGCGGAAAAACTCTACCAGTTGTACAAAACCCATGATCGTTTTGAAGAGATTGATGAAAAATCCCGGCAGGAGATTGAAGAAAAGATTCTCAAGACCGGGTTTGACCAGGCCTGGCAATCCACACTGGCTTTTTTTGAATCCCTGGGAAATACCAAGGAAGTCCAACGAGGGCAGACAGATGCCAAATATAAAATGGCACTGGTATTCAGATCCTATCTGGGCCAGTCCTCGCGCTGGGCAATCAATGGCGTGGCCGATCGGAAAATGGATTACCAAATCTGGTGCGGACCCTCCATCGGCGCCTTCAACCAATGGGTCAAAGGCAGTTTTCTTGAGGGCCATGAAAACAGAAAAACAGCAGAAGTGGCATTAAATCTTTTGTTTGGGGCCTGCCTGTGCACGCGGACCTCTTTCCTTCGGGCCCAGGGCATTGAACTGCCATTGGAATTAACCGCGTTTAAACCCTTGCCCAAACAAGCGCTTCTGGCCCTGATTTCAGGAGACGCCTGATTGTAAAACTTTTGTCAAAACCCTTGTCAATGGATGATTTCCCCCATTTCCAATAGTATATTGCCCTATCAATTTACACTTAACTTGTTGAAAAATTGCATCCATGAAAGAGACTGACAAAAACGCAAATACCAACGCTATTGCCATCATTGGAATGGGATGTATCTTCCCGAAATCCAGCAATCTCAAAGAATATTGGCATCTTCTTTTCAATGGAATAGATGCAATTGAGAATATCCCGGACAGCACCCATTGGAAATTAAAAGATTATTTTGACCAGGATCCCGCAACCCCGGATCATACCTATTGCACCCGGGGCGGATTTATACCGGAAATTGCCTTTGATCCCTTGCGTTACGGCATTCCGCCCAACAATCTTTCGGCAACGGACACCTCCCAGCTTTTGGGGTTGGAAGTCGCCAGGATGGCCCTGGAAGATGCCGGCTATCCGCCCAACCATTCCTATCTTACCCAAAAGACCGTTAATGTGATTCTGGGTGTTACCGGCACCCAGGAGCTTGTTATCCCCCTGGGGGCCAGGCTGGGCCATCCCATCTGGAAAAAAGCCCTGGAAGACGCGGGTATTGATCCTGCAAAAAAAGACGAGATCATCCATCGAATCCAGGATGCCTATGTTCCCTGGCAGGAAAATTCTTTTCCCGGACTTCTGGGCAATGTTGTGGCCGGCAGAATTGCCAATAGATTGAATCTGTCCGGCACCAATACGGTCAGTGATTCCGCCTGTGCAAGTTCCCTTTCCGCCATTCACACGGCCATCATGGAGCTGTTGTCCCACAGGTGCGACATGTCCATTACCGGTGGGGTGGATACCTTAAACGATATTTTCATGCACATGTGTTTTTCAAAGACCGGTGTTTTGTCCCACACCAGTGATATCAGGCCGTTTTCAAAGGATGCCGACGGAACGGTATTGGGGGAAGGCATTGGCATGCTGGTCCTCAAGCGCCTCGAAGATGCCAGACAGGACAATGACAGGATTTATGCCCTCATTAAAGGCATGGGGACCGCAAGTGACGGCAGGACCTCTGCAATTTACGCCCCGGAAGCAAAGGGGCAATTAAAGGCATTGCGCCAGGCCTATGACCTTGCAGGAGTCCATCCATCCACAGTGGAACTGATTGAAGCCCACGGCACCGGTACAAGGGTGGGAGATAAGGTGGAATTTACGGCATTAAAATCCTGCTTTGGCCATCGGGATTCAAACAAGACCTCCCGAAACACAACAGCCCTGGGTTCGGTCAAATCCATGATCGGTCACACAAAGGCAGCCGCAGGTGCCGCAGGTATCATTAAAACAGCCCTGGCCCTGTATAACAAAGTAATCCCCCCCACGCTAAAAGCCGACATGCCGGATCCGGATCTGGATATCAATACCTCTGCCTTTTACCTGAATTCCCAGTCCAAACCCTGGATGCCCGCCCCCGATGGAAGTCACCCCAGACGCTCAGGCGTCAGCGCCTTTGGGTTTGGCGGCAGTAATTTTCATGCGGTTCTGGAAGAATATGAGCCTGTCAAATCCCATGTATCCTGGGACGGTTCCGTCCAGATTTTTGCCTTTTCTTCCGACACGAAAGATGCGCTATTGCGCAAGGTCCGTGGCCTGAAAAAACAGATCCAAGTCCTTGGGGATCAAGATTCAGGAGAAAAAAGCCTGGCCATTGCCTGGCAGGCCTTTGAATCCAGACAACACTTTTCCCATGAAGGCGAATTCAGGCTTTTAATGGTCTTAAACAAGACGGATGACCTTTTTGACTTGATCCAGCAAGCCCTTCTCACCATCACAGAGGATGCAGTTCCCAAGGGGCCTGTATTTTTTGAAGCGGGAAAACCAAAGGGCACACTGGGGTTTTTATTTCCCGGCCAGGGCAGCCAGTACACCCATATGGGTAAAACCCTTTCTTCTGTCTTTCCCGAAGCCATGGCGGCCATGTCCCTTGCCCAAACCTGCTTTCAGGAGGAGAACAAAGAGGGGGCCTTCAAATCGCTGAACACCTATATTTTCCCGCCCCCCGACCACCTGCAGGAAAATAAAAAATCCGAGGAAGACCTGCGGCTTACCCATATTGCCCAGCCGGCACTCGGGGCGGTTTGCCTGGGAATGACAGATATATTAAGCCGCTTTAAGGTAGCCCCGGCCATGACCTGCGGCCATAGCTTCGGAGAAGTGTCCGCCCTCTACGCCGCCGGGTGGATAAAGGGAAAAACCTTTATGCAATTGGCCGCAGCCAGGGGTAAATACATGGCCGCCGCCAAAAACGTGAATACGGATTCCGGCAGCATGCTGGCCGTCCAGGCCCCCTTAAAGGATATTTGTTCCCTGATCGCAGATGAAACCCTTGATCTTGTTCTTGCCAATAAAAACAGTCCCACCCAGGGAGTTCTTTCCGGACAGACCCCTGAAATTGACAGGGCGCAAACCCTCTGCAAACAAAAAAAGATGCGGGCCATAAAGCTGCCGGTTGCCGCCGCATTCCACAGCAGGCTGGTTGAAGAAGCTGCTGCCCCCTTCAAGGCCTATGTTGACAATCAGCTCTTAAGCCCCACCCAAATTCAGGTCATGTCCAATACGACCGGTTCCTTTTATCCGGAAGATCAAGCCGGTATCAAGGATATCCTTGGCAACCAGCTCATGCACCCGGTTAATTTTATTGACAACATAGAACAAATGCACAAGAACGGCGTTTCCACCTTTGTTGAAATCGGCCCCAAATCGGTCCTTACAGGACTTGCAAAATCAATCCTGAAAGAAAAGAATATAACAGCGATTTCTCTGGATGCTTCTGCCGGGAAAAAATCAGGTCTTGAAGACCTTGCACTTGTACTGTGTAAGCTTTCCGCCAATGGCTTTTTTGTTGACCTGACCCAATGGGAAGAAAAAGTGGAACCGCCCAGGGCAAAAAAAATGCGCGTGCTGCTCTCCGGGGCCAATCCAAAGCCGCCCAAAAAACAAGAGCCCTTGTACCCGACGCCACCGCTTCCAGCAAATGAACCCCCCAAAGCAGAACAGACCAGGCCGGAAACAAAACAGCCTGTCTTAGAAGGATCAGATATGAGATCAGCGTTCCATGAAAATCAAACAACCACGCCCCCTTCTTCAGAAGCCATGCACCTTATTCACAAGGGGCTTGAGGCCATGCAGCAACTTCAGTCACAAACAGCCCGGGCCCATGAGAAATTTTTGGAAACCCAGACGCAGGCCAGCAAAACCCTGGCAAGCATGATGGAGCAAACCCGGAGTTTTATCGGTAATTTGCCGACTGCACCCGAAAGATATGCCCCGGAGCCTCCCGTTTCTGCTGCTGTATCCCAGGTATCGATTGTACCAAATCCAATACCGCCAAGGGCCGAGGCAAAATCAATTCACGTCCTTGAAAAAAAAGAGCCCGCTGCCCAGGGGATTCGGGTGGAGGATGCCCCTGATAACCAAACCCAAGCCGCTTTGCCGGCAGACAACCCCGGCATTCATCGTCCTGCAGTTTCTGCCGTGTCTTTACCCGTCCGGCAGATATTGTTTGAAATCGTGGCCCGGTTGACCGGTTTTCCTGTGGAAATGCTGGAACCGCAAATGGATATTGAGTCCGATCTGGGCATTGATTCCATTAAAAAAGTTGAGATTATTTCCGAGCTCGAACGGCAGATTCCCAATGGGAACGCTTTGACCACCGACCATATGGGGTCCGTAAAAACCCTGGAGGATATCTGCTGCGCCATTGAGCCTGAAACGACACCCCCAGAAACGACACCCCCAGAAACGACACCCTTGGCCGAGACTTCAACGCCCCGGGATGCCGCCTCTTCTTCTCCTGACACCACGGGAAAAATTTTCACCGTCCTTGTGGACACCATCAGTGAACTGACCGGTTTTCCTGTGGAAATGCTGGAACCGAATATGAATCTGGAATCTGACCTGGGTGTTGATTCCATAAAACGGGTGGAAATTTTGTCCAGGCTGGAACAGGAACTTG
>VMSR01000048.1 GCA_013792075.1 Desulfobacula sp. | reverse complement strand
TGGGGGATGGCAGCATTTTTGTCCTGGGCTGTAAGGGTCAGGCAGGGGATGCCTGCCCTTGCAAACCAGATGGTATCAAAATCTCCCGTATGCCAGCTGGCTGTTTTGATGCAGTGAAAGCGGATCTCTTCTTCTGCTGTCAGGATGGCGGTATCCACCAGTTTGTTTGCATGGACAAGGGTGGTGAGACTGCCGGTTTTTGTGATGATTTTAAGGTCTCCTTTGCCCAGGCTGTCAAAATTTACCACCAGGGTATTTTCAATGGAAAGGGTGTCGGCATTCTTCTTGAAGTAGTGTTTTGAGCCACTCATGCCGGTTTCTTCGGCCCCGGTTAAAACAACACTCACCCCCAGGCCGGGAACAGGATTCTCCCACAGCCGCATGGCCGTTACCATGGCGGCTGCAGTGCCGGTTGCATTGTCATTGGCGCCGTTTGTGTATCCGTGTCTGATATAATCAAATGCCGTCAGAACGCCCTGGATGAGAAAATACAGGGCCAGTATCCACCGTGCCCATGAAACAAGGGGGTCGCCCATATGAAGAACGCCCAGAATTGACACCAACAAAGCCGCCACAATTAAAAAAAAATTGATGAAAAGGGAGGACCTGAAATTTTTTACCATGGCGGGCAGATACAGCAGGGATACGGGTGCTGAATCATAATGGGCCATGAGGATAAGGTGGGTTGATGCCGTGGCGCTGCCCCGGGTTCCGATGATATTTTCCGAGGCAACCGATGGTGACAGCAGGCCCAGGGGGGAATACCGCCAGTCAAAGAATAAAAAGGCAGAAAGGGTACAAAATGCCAGGATGCCCACGGAAAGCCAGGAAAATATTGGGGTGGTGATCAGGCCTGCGGCAATGAGAGCGGTGAGCCAGAGGACCTCGGGGATATAGGTTTTGGGGGTTTGAAAGCCCTGACGTTCCACCTGGGCGCCGGCCTGGGTCAGCAGGGTTTGGATCATGTCTGCAGCCTTTTGTTCCTGGGGCGTTCCGGTACCCCTGTGGGGCAGGGAGGTCAGGCTGCGGATGATGGGCATGGGATCAGATAGCGGCATGGGGGATCTCCTGTGTTTTTTGTCCTATCTTTTTATAGTACCGGGCAACAGAAATTCATAGCGTTTTTTCAATAGGG
>VMSR01000224.1 GCA_013792075.1 Desulfobacula sp. | reverse complement strand
TTTTTGAACAGAACAAGGACCAGAAGATCAAAGCGTCCGGTTACAACACTAACGGAAATAACGCCTTTGAGCTTGCTGATTTCTTCCCCTTTTTCAACCAGATTCATTTCAGCCAGTTTGATTCCGATGATTACAACTCGATGACCGGGCAGGGTGGCCGGATCAACTAGCCCGCAGATCTCCAATACCCCTTCCTCCTGGAGCTTGTTGACCCTCGATCTGACAGTATTTTCGGTAATGGCGAGTTTATCAGCAATCTTTTTAAAGGATTTTTTCCCTTCTTTTAGCTCTCTTATAATATCAATATTGGTTTTATCGATTTTCATTTTGCCTCTTTTTTGATTAAAAAATTGAGTGAAGACAAATTTTATTTAATTATCTTGATAACTACTGTACGACAATGATAATGTCAAATAAATTTTAAGAAAATTAATGGAATAACAAATTTTATTTAAAAAAATTTATGAAAATCATTTATACTGTGAAATCATTTCGTAATAAATTGGTATTTTAAGTTATAATATGGATCTAAATTGACAGGAGGAACCATGTCGAAAAAAATGGTCATCATTGGCGCAGGTCCTGGGGGATATATAGCTGCATTGCGAGGTGCTGCCCTTGGGGGGCAGGTTACACTCATTGAACGGGAAAACTTGGGCGGCACTTGCCTCAATTGGGGGTGTATTCCGTCCAAGATCATGAAAAATTCCGCAGACCTGTTTTTAAAATGTCTGGAAGCAGGTAAGTTTGGTATTCAAATTGACGGCCATATTTTACCGGATATGAAAGCCATCATGGCCCGCAAGCAAATCGTTCTTGAAAGCCAGCGAAAGGGAATTGCCGCATTGTTGCAAAGCCGGGGAGTTCATGTTCAAAAGGGCTGTGGGGTAATCCGATCAAAGAATCTGGTTCAAGTGACCGGGTCGGACGGCCAACAAACAGATCTGGGGTTTGATCGGCTGATCATTGCCGTGGGCACCAAACCCATGGACGTTCCTGACTTTCCCTTTGACCATCAAAAAATTTTGTCTTCCAATGATATCCTGGTTCTGGATCAGATACCCGAAGCTATGACCATTGTGGGCGGCGGCGTTATCGGATGCGAGTTTGCATTTATTTTTTCAGCTTTGGGGTGTGCTGTGACCGTTGTTGAAGCAATGTCACGGCTTTTGCCCCTGCCTTCCGTTGATGAAGCCTGCTCAAAGCAGCTTTTAAGGGAAATGAAAAAACGTAAGATTAAAGTTTTCTGTGATACCATTGTCACCCGGGCCGACACAACAAAAGACGGGGTAGAGATTTTTCTTGCCCCCAGTCCCTTTACGGATAACCCCAGGCCCCAGCCATTGAAAACCGACAAGATAGCATCCCAGGTCATGGCGGTCTGCATCGGCAGGACCCCGCTTTCAGAAGGACTTGGCCTTGAAAACATCGGCCTGACCCTTAAGGGCCCGGGCTGGATACCGGTGAACAAACACATGGAAACCTGTGTGAAAAACGTCTATGCCATTGGGGATATCCTGGGACCGGACAAGATAATGCTGGCCCATGTTGCCTCCCATGAAGGACTTGTGGCCGCAGAAAATGCCATGAAGCAGGCGACAGACCCTAAATCGATTATGGCCTATGAAGTTGTGCCGGGTGCCATCTTCACCATGCCGGAGATCGGCACGGTGGGTTTGAGCGAAAATGAGGCAAACGCCCGGGGGTTTGAAGTGGAAACAGCCAGCGTCAACTTCAGGGTACTGGGAAAAGCCCAGGCAATTGATGAGATTGCAGGAGAGGCCAAGATGATCATTGAAAAAAAAACCGGGAAAGTGCTGGGTGTCCATTTGATCGGACCCCATGCCACGGATCTTATTGCAGAAGCCACCCTGGCCATTGAAAAAGGGATGACGGCAGCAGAAATCGCCCATACCATCCATGCCCATCCCACTTTGGCGGAAATCATGGGCGAAGTGGCATCAAAGGCAATTGGTATGCCCCTCCACGGATAGGTTATTTTTTCAAAAAATCAAGATAGGAGGATCCCCTCGTGTTCATGGACACAAAAAAAAGGTCCGCCGGACCTGGGCGGAAAACCGGGCGCTCATGGAGGCCAATCCCGTAAGGGAGACCGTGACCCGCAAAAGATCCTGGAAAAAATTTTCCTTTGTTCGACGCCCTTGCCAAAGGCTTTGAACTGGCGCTCCGGTTCACTTATAAGGTTTTTGAAGCGTGGGGGACCCATTGGGCCTTTTTTGTTTTTACAACAGATGGGATAAGCCCCAGCGCAACGATAAAAATAAAAACCATGACAGAACTGGCCAGAATCAAGCTGTCGTAGTTGCTCAAGACAAGTCCCTTAAAGGTCCAGGTGTTGCTTAAGATGGCATACTCAATGACCTTGCCGCTGATCACCCCTGAAATAGCGGCGCCTCCCCATTGCAGGGACATGCAAATAGAAATGATAACTGATTTATTTTTTTCAGGAGCCAGTGCCACCATTTCCGATGTAAGGGCAATGGAAGAAGACGCCTGAATCAACCCGAGACCGAAGGTGAGGAAACTGAAATAGTATACCAGAGGAAAGGGGACCACCCCCCTTAATATCACCAGAAATAAAAACAAAAAATATGAAAAATGAACCACAAGGAAGACCATTTTTGTTCCGAATTTATCCACCAATTTTCCGCCAGTATAAAACCCGACCATTGATCCCAGGAAAAGCATGGTTCCCATATGAACAATGGCGTCATCAGAAAAATTCAATACATTTTTTTCAAGCAACCCCATGGTGACGGGCCAGGCACCTGTGGCAAGCATCAATAAAAAACAATATGCACAGAATGGCATATATCCGGTCACTTGAGGGAGACTGGCAACTATTTCCCGTATGCGTTTATTATCAGAGCTTAGGTTTTCCACTTCGGGAATTTTTGAATAGAGAAATATCTGAAGAATGAGAAGGCATGTGAAGCATGACAAAATAAGCTGATAGGTTCCAAGAGCTGTATTTTTTTTCAAAATAAAGGTGAGGATAAAAGAACAGCCAATCGCAAAAATTTGCCAGGAAACCCGCAAAGTTCCAAAAAAAGATCCCCGTATTGCTTCTGGAATCAAAGGTGTTAAAAGGGCAAACCAACCTGACAAGAGTGCCGATATACCAATGCTGAACAAGATAATTCCACAGACAATAAATTTGATGGCTGCCTGTGTATCAAAAAATCCGGCCAATATGAGCAAAGAAAAACCAGCGATCGTTAGAATAATTCCTGGTATTCCAATTTTTTTCTCGCCGTATCGGTCTGCATAATATGCAAATGGAACGGATAAAAAAAACAGAATAGCCGAAGGCAACGACAACAAAATTAAGACATCGGAACTTTTTAATCCTATTTTTGAAAAATATGAAAGCAAAAAGCCATTTTTAAAAAAGAGCTGGGGCATGATGCTTGCACAAACAGAAAGAACAATCGTCATCATAAGTTTATTTTTAAATATGTTCATGCAAACCCTGAAAAAGAATCGTTTTTAAACTGCACACCGCATAAAGAAAATAGGTCTCTTTTTTTTTTCGGCAAGCCATTATTTGTCTTTTGAACTTTCTGGTTCTTAATCTGAAGATTTCAACAGCCATGAAAAAACCAGAGAAGCGGCTTTGGGCAAGCGGCTTCTCTGGTGCAGGGGTTAAGTCGTACTAGGCCACTTCTTCGAATTCTGCATCCACCACATCCTCCTTATCCTCGGCTTTGGGCGGGCTGTTATGCCCATGGGGATCTGCTGCGGGTTGGTGATTATTCTGGGCCAGTTTGTGTGCTGCCTGGGTCAAGGCTTCAGTCCTTTGCAGGATGCTTGGGGTGTCATCGCTTTTAAGAACCTGTTTCAGGTTGTTGATGGCCGCTTCTATCTCCATTCGAACATTCCCGTCCACACGTTGCCCCATCTGCTCCATGGTTTTTCGGGTGGTGTGGATCAAGGCGTCTGCCATATTCCGCGCATCCACCAGGGCTTTTTTCTTTTGGTCTTCCCGGGCGTGCAATTGCGCATCTTTTATCAACCGGTCAACTTCTTCCTTGGAAAGACCGGATGAAGACGTGATCTGGATGGACTGCTCTTTCCCTGTGGCCGTGTCCTTTGCAGACACATTGACAATCCCGTTGGCATCTATATCAAAGGTGACCTCAATCTGTGGCATGCCGCGGGGTGCGGGCTGGATGCCGACCAGATCGAACCGGCCCAGGGCTTTGTTGCCTGCCGCCATCTCCCGTTCACCCTGAAGCACCTGGATGGAGACAGCTGCCTGGTTATCCTCTGCCGTGGAAAAAACCTGACTCTTTCGAACAGGAATCGTGGTGTTTTTTTCAATGAGTTTGGTCATGATCCCGCCCAGGGTCTCAATCCCCAAGGATAGCGGAGTGACATCCAGCAACAGAACATCTTTCAGGGCCCCTTTTAAAACAGCTCCCTGGACCGCAGCCCCCAGGGCCACCACTTCATCTGGATTTACACTCTTATTGGGGGTTTTTCCGAATATTTTCTGAACCCTTTCCTGTACAATGGGCATGCGGGTCATGCCGCCCACCAGAATAACTTCATGAATATCCTGGGCAGAAAGGCCGGCATCTTTGAGTGCTGTCTGACAGGGTGCTACAAGCCTGTCCAACAGGTGGGAGACCAGAGATTCCAGCTTGGCCCGGGTGATTTTGACGTTCAGGTGTTTGGGGCCGGATCCGTCGGCCGTGATAAAGGGAAGATTGACATCTGTCTCCATGGAGGCGGACAATTCCATTTTGGCTTTTTCCGCCGCCTCCTTTAACCGTTGCAACGCCATTTTATCATTTCTCAGGTCGATTCCCTGTTCCCTGCGGAATTCATCTGACAGATAATCAATGATGACAAAGTCAAAATCTTCTCCTCCCAGGTGGGTGTCCCCATTGGTTGACTTGACTTCAAATACCCCGTCACCGATTTCAAGAATAGAGACATCAAAGGTACCGCCGCCCAGATCAAAAACAACGATTTTCTCTTCCTTGTTTTTGTCCAGTCCGTATGCAAGCGCTGCTGCAGTAGGCTCATTGATGATTCTCAAGACATTAAGGCCTGCTATTTTCCCGGCATCCTTGGTTGCCTGTCTCTGGCTGTCATCAAAATAAGCCGGCACTGTTATGACGGCATCCGTGACCGATTCCCCCAGAAACGCTTCCACGGATTTGCGGATGTCTGCCAGGATATAAGAGGAAATCTCTGCCGGGCTGTAGCGCTTTCCCTGAAGCGTGACACAGACATCTCCATTGCCTGCCTTTTCAATGGTAAAGGGGATATTGTTCCGGTCTTTTTGAACTTCCGGTGCGTCAAATTTTCGGCCGATCAGTCGTTTAATGCCAAAGACCGTATTGGAAGGATTGGTGATGGCCTGGCGTTTGGCGATCTGACCCACCAGCCGGTCTCCGTTCCCGGACATGGCCACAACCGACGGCGTTGTCCGTCCGCCTTCCATGTTCAATATTACTTTTGCCTCATTGCCTTCCATGATGGATACGCATGAATTGGTGGTACCCAGGTCTATTCCGATTATTTTACCCATTTTGTATTCTCCTGATTTATTTATTTTATCCGGGGGATGATGAAGTATCCATGAAAATTTTCCCATGCCAGAAGAATAAGCACTTGCCAATTCTTGTCAAATAAATTTACATTATTATTTATACTGAAACAGTAAAAGTAATGTAATTACCGATTTTATCCAGCAGATATCGTATTCTTTCACATCCCTCTCTTCCAAAAGCCCATGAACTAGTTTATGATTGACAGCTTAAATTGTTCAAATTTGATGATCATATAAAAACAGGAAAAATAGAATGGGATCGGAAAAAGACTGGGATTTTGATGCGATAATTGACAGAAGCAATACCGGATCCATGAAATGGGAACCCAGTGTATTAAAGATAAAATTTGGCCAGGGACGGGAAAACCTTTTGCCACTGTGGGTGGCAGACATGGACTTTTTGTGTCCCATAGTGGTGCGCCAGGCCATGGAAGCGCGTCTGGCCCATCAGATTTATGGCTACTCTGTCCCGGATCCAGGATACAACAAGGCCTTGATATCCTGGTATAAACGGCGGCACCAATGGGAGATACAGCCAGACTGGATACTCACAACTCCGGGAATCGTTCCTGCCACCAATTATCTTATCCAGCGGTTTACAAGCCCGGGGGACAAGGTTTTGATCCAGACCCCGGTGTATTATCCCTTTGCCCAGTCCATTGTGACCAATGGAAGGCAGGTTCTGGAAAATCCGTTGAAAATAGCAGAGGGCCGCTATCGGATGGATTATGATGACCTGGCCAAAAAAGCGGCAGACCCCCGGGTTAAACTTGCCATTCTCTGCAGCCCCCACAATCCCGTGGGAAGGGTGTGGACCAAAGAGGAGCTTGAACAATTCGGAAAGATCTGTATTGAGAACAATGTCCTGGTTTTTGCCGATGAAATCCATTGCGATCTTGTCATGCCCGGCTTTAAACATATCTGCTTTCAGGATATTTCCGATGAATTTGCCCAGCATTCCATTGCCGGCAATGCGGCCAGCAAG
>VMSR01000131.1 GCA_013792075.1 Desulfobacula sp. | reverse complement strand
TTTTGCCATTATATTCTGGATACCTACCGACAAAAGGATGTTTTGGATTCGGATATTAATCATCCCATTTTTCTTGTTCATCTATTCGTGGCAGGCAGGCAGTTTAATGAAGGAAAGGTCCGGTTCAATTGTGGAATTTCAGGGAGAAAGCTCGGCAGAAGGGCGTTTGATCGCCTGGGGTGCGGGATATCAAATGTTAAAAGACTATCCGATTACCGGTGTCGGGCTGTGCTCTTTTGCCACTGCATTCCCAGATTATAATGACCAGATAACGGCCAGGGTCGCCCATAACACATTTGTGGAATTTACAGCTGAGAATGGATTTTTTGCCGGCTTGGCATATTACATGATCATCTTTTTATTTTTTTCCCAGTCCAGGGGAATTTATTTATGGTGGAAGGCCAATCCAAACCATCCCCATCGGGAACTTATAGAATTTTGCAACAATTCAAGCAAAGTTTCTTTTCTTGGATTAAGTGTCTGCGCACTTTTTCTAAGCCTCAATTATTATGAGATCTATTTTTATTTACTGGTCATCAACAACGCTTTGTTTACCATTTGCGCAAAAGAACATAATGCAAGGCAGTTACAAAACCGGAACCAATTATCAGACCCCCAGGGCACAGCGATTTGAACCCCCTGAAGATTCGGAAAGTGGACCTTGCATCACCCGGGCTTATCTATTTTCCAAGGCCCATTGAGACGCCATGACAAACGCAAAACAGATTCTGACGAATATATCATCAAACCAGGTGATTTTTTTCCTTAACATAGGAGTGGTGTTTTTCCTGACGCCCTTTGTAATAGAAACCCTGGGAAAAAAATACTATGGCGCCTGGATTTTGATCAATACTGTTCTAGGGTATTTCAGTATCCTGGAATTCGGTATACGGCCTGCTTTAAGCAGGTTTGTTGCCAAATACAGAGCATTGGGGGATATAAAAAAGCTCGAATCCAGCATTTCAACGGCTTTCTTTCTGCTGTGTATCACCTCTATCTTTTGTCTGATAGCGACCCTTGGCATTTCTCTATTTATCAATCATATATTTGAACTGGAAGGCGCTTCAATACATCTGGTACGATTAACTGTGGCAACGGTTGGGATCGGGTTTGCCATTGCCATACCCCTTCAAATATTTGGATCTGCCCTTGCGGGAATGGAAAGATTCGATTTGATCAATATCGGAAACTTTATAGAACTGGTTTTCAGAACCGGTTTGATTGTCTATTTTTTAAACAATAACGGCAATATCTGGCATATTGCCTTCTCAACTGTATTTATAAGCATACTCAGAAATTTTTTAGATATTTATTTTGTTAAAAAACAGATCCGATATATCCGTGTTGCCATAAGCCGATTCGAGAAAAAATTTGTCATGGAGCTGCTAGGGTATGGTATTTTCAGTGTGATTATCAATATCAGTCTTGTTTTGATTTATCAGACCGATATTTCCATCATAGGGATATTTTTGGGAACCTCCTATGTTGCCGTCTATTCTATCCCTGGAACCCTTGTTGAATACAGCCGGATGATGATTGAACAGTGTACAAGAATTTTTACACCTGTCATGACACGGTCCTTTTATTCTGACAGCAAAGAAAAACTGATCGAAATCTATTTTGAGGCAACCTATTATATCGCTTCTTTTTCAATCCTCATCATCGTCGGTATCCTGCTTCTGGGAAAAGAGTTCATCCTGCTTTGGGTGGGAAAAGATTTTATTTCAGGCATCCCGGTATTATATTTGCTGATGATTCCCCAGGTTGTCGGCCTGTCACAGCAGATATCCTCCCAGGTTTTGTTTGGTGTTAACAAAATTAACTCCCTGGCAGTAATAGAAGCCTGTTCTGCCGTGATGAATCTGGTATTGAGTCTGATTCTTGTAAAATCTTTCGGGTTAAAGGGCGTGGCCCTGGGAACTGCCATTCCCCTGTTGATAACCCATACCATTATTCTGCCGGTATACACGTGTCGGTATTTAAAGGTTAATTTTTTTTCCTACCTTAAAAAATGCTATTTGAAAAATCTTTGCCTGTTTGCCTGTCTGTCCTCCCTTGCTGTCGTTAAACGTCATTATTTGATCATTGACTCTTGGCCTGTTTTTGCGGCAACAGCTGCCTTTATTACCCTTCTTTGGGGTATCTTGTTTGTAACGTTCCTCTTGAAATCAGAACACAAAAAAGTGATGCTCCGTAAAATCAAAACCATGTATACCCCTTGATCCCTGAAAAAAATCGTATTTTTAAGGAAAAATAATGCACTTATCGGTTATCGTCTGCACTTACAACAGATGTCGGTCTGTTGAAACATTGATCAACGCATTTGAAAGATGTGAGCGGGCAGAGAATCTGGATTGGGAGCTGTTAATTGTTGATAACAACTCTAGGGATGCCACCCGACAGACCATAGAAACGATCCAGAAAACAAACAAGACAATCAGATATGCCGTGGAAACAAAACAGGGCTTGTCCCATGCCAGGAACCGCGGGATTGAAAAGTCCCATGGCAACTATCTTTTTTTCATGGATGATGATGCAGTGCCGGACCGACATTTTTTAACCGATGTTTGCAAGGTCATCAAAGACCTGCCCCAGGTTCAGATAATCGGGACAAAGGTGATCTCTTATTTTCCTGATAAGCCCAAATGGTTTGCAACCAGCGGACCCTATGCATTAAGGGGCATACTGGGTATTTATGATCTTGGAATTCACTATAGGAAGCTTACCCCAAAAGATCCCACCCCCATAGGATCGGGTTTGCTGATAAAAAAGAGCTGGTTTGAAGAATGGGGCGGATTTGATACCCGCTTGGGGGTAAAAGGAAATGCCAGGATCACAGGCCGGGATGAGGATACGGATCTGATGATAAATGCCATGGCCTCAGGAACAATACTGTATTATTCCCCGATACCCCTGGTACACCATTATCCTGATTTAAGCAGATACGATATAGGCAAACTCCGGCTTATGTTTTTTGGTTCCGGCTATTTCGGCAAATCCTTTGACAAGGCTGGCATGAAAAAAATACTGGGGGTTGAGCGATATCTGTTAAAAAGAGCCGTCCTCTATTATTTGAAAAGTATCGCAACCTTTTTTTGTGCCAACATTCAGGCATCTGTTTATTATAAGACACGATTCTGGGCTGATTTGGGAAAATTGACAGGGCAGGTGTTTGAACAAAATGAAAAAGGGATTCAATTTACAGAGAAAATCTTCAATAAGATAGGGCCATGGGTATTGTAAGTTTTACATTTGATGATTTTCCTTACTCGGCTGCAGTGGGTGCTGCTGATATTCTGGACGCCCATGGTATCAAGGGCACCTTCTATCTTTCTCCGGGACTTATCAATCGCATAATTCCCGGGATTGAAGACAAGCCCAGTACCCATGCCGAAATTATGAAAGTCACAAACAAAGGTCATGAAATCGGTTTTCATTCCCGAAAGCATCTTCGGCTCAATGAACTTGGGTATTTTGATGTTGCAAAACAAATGTTTCAGGGGTCGCAAATCAAAAAATATACCGGCAGAAAAGCCGTTAGCTTTTCCTATCCCTTTGGGTGCACCTATCCAAAAAGATTTGATATGATTGCAAGGCTATTGGGATACAAAACAACCAGGGGCATTGATTTTGGAGTGAACAAAGTCAGTGACCGGTATGATCTTAATGCTGTGGCAATCTATGAACATAAAATATCGCTGAAAATAATTGAGGCACTTTTAAAATCATTAAAACCAGACGAGTGGATGATTCTGTACACCCATGATGTGAGGGATAATTTCAGTAAATATGGATGCTCGGAATTTTTCTTTAAGCAAATTGTTGAGATGGTCGTTGAATCTCAAATGGAGATACTGGCACTTGAAGATGTTGTTCACCCTAAAAAAGACTTGTAAGAGAATGAATCCCAAGGCCTGAACCAGGGGCTCATTTTTT
>VMSR01000016.1 GCA_013792075.1 Desulfobacula sp. | reverse complement strand
CCGGGACATTGATACAATTGAAGATCTAATAGAATTTTGCCAGAACCCTGGGGGGGATTCCCAGGGCATAGAGAAAGAGGAGTATCCAGTTTCTGAAACTGGTGAATAGGATTCCCTGGTCTTCCCAGCGACGGGCAGAGGTGGCAATGGTATGGGGCAGGAAGACAGGGGCAATGGAAAGCCTTTTTATCTTTGCCATGATACCCACATCCTCCATGATGGGGATGTCGGGAAATCCATTTATTCGTTCAAACAATTGCCGGGACATAAAAATTCCCTGGTCTCCATAGGGGATTTTTGTGAGCCGGGAACGGGCCGAGGCTATTTTCTCAATCATCCGGAAGATATTTTTTTTTGAATCAATGTGAAGATCAAATGCACCGCAAAAAAGAGGATTTGCTTGGGCTTGCCAGGCAATTACCATCAGGTCCATCCCTTTCTGATCAATCCGGGTGTCAACATGGAGAAAAAAAAACAATTCTCCGGCAGCAGCTTTGGCCCCTGCATTCAACTGGGGCCCCCTGCCCTTGGGAGAGGCTATCTGTCTAACCGGGTGCCGGGGAAAGAGGGTTTTGTCTGCTGTGAGATGTGTCAGTGTTGAGCGGCAGTCTTCCCCGTCGGATACAATAATTTCAAAGGGAATGGGAATTTTTAGATCCAAAAGGGCATGGATGGCAGCAGATATGGCGTCTGCCTCCCGGTAAACCGGAATAATGATGGACAGTCTTGGGTTCATGGAAAAATTTTTACCATAAATTATTGAAAAAGAACAGATTCTTCGCCCCGGGTATTTTTTGGAATCTTTTTTAACCCTTGATTTTCTCCGGCAGGTCGAATAGAAAGGAAATTCATGGTTTGACACTTTATCGGATAAAGGAGTGGTGATGAAAATGAATTCGACTGGTATAGAAAAAATAGCCACCCAGGATTTTTTGGACAGCCTTTTGCCCCCGGAAAAAAGCGATCAGTTTTTTGAGGCATTATACGGGGATGCCTCAGAGGGTGCCTATGATATCCGGTTGGAATTCATCTCAGCAACACCCGGCAGGATCGTGCTGGCCTTTAATCTGAGCCAGCGCCCCGGGAAATGCCTGGTCTGTAATCTGACCTATGGGCTTCCCGCAGTTTTCAAGCGTCACCCCTTGATTGATATCAACGGCATGGTCAGCAAAATTGAAGCATCCGGTATTCCCGTAACAAGCTGGCGCCTGGGAGAGACTGAAGAAAACAGTTCCGCTCTCCACGTGATTCCGCTGTATCTTAATTTGTCATAAGGATCGGTTTTAAGAAAATAAAAAGAGGCCGGATTGAGATATCAATCCGGCCTCTTTAGTTTCACACTGGTGGCGATTTACGCTTTGGGAAGTTTGGGAAAGGATTTGTTCAATATTTTGTTCCATTCATCCACTTTGGGTTTTACCTTTTTTAAGAGGGCACCGACATTTCCCTGAAAGGTAATGGTTTCAATGATGTCTCCCTGGGCAATACTGTCCACAATTTTCTGGTCCTCATCTGTTTCAACCGCACCAAAAACCGTGTGCATACCGTCAAGGTGGGGGGTGGGACCATGGGTGATGAAAAACTGACTGCCGTTTGTGCCGGGTCCTGCATTGGCCATGGAAAGGACACCGGCTTTTTCATGTTTCAGTTCTTTTTTGAATTCATCTGCAAATTCATACCCCGGACCGCCCATGCCATTTCCAAAGGGGCATCCGCCCTGGATCATGAAGTCCGGGATGACCCGGTGGAATTTAAGACCATTATAATATTCCCTTTTGCCAAGGTTTACAAAATTCCCACAGGTAAAAGGGGTAAGGTCTGCAAATAATTTGATGCGGATCATTCCCTTGCTGGTTTTCATTATAGCTGTCAAGTCTGCCATTGGTATCTCCTTAAATTAAAAAAAATATCTTCCAATATTAAGAACTTGTTCCCAATTGTCAAACAAAAAAAATAAGGATTCTG
>VMSR01000273.1 GCA_013792075.1 Desulfobacula sp. | reverse complement strand
TTGAAAAACGGATTGCAAAAAGCAACCGGATCATGTTCAGAATCTCCAAAGCCCTGCACCATTATCAAACACTTGGAGACCTGATCCCCCTCATTAACCGGGAGATCCAAAAACTGATATCCGTGGAAGGGGCGTTCATCCTTCTGGCCGATGAATCAAAGGACCAATTGTATTTTTTTTCCGCCCAGTACCGAGACCAGGAATCGGAAAAAAAATTCAAAAAAATCAGGTTCTCCGCTGGCCAGGGGGTCTCCGGCCGTGTTTATAAAACCGGGAAACCCATTATGATTCCAGATGTCTCCAAATGTTCTTTTTTCCTGCGGCGGGTGGACGATGAGACAGACCTTGTGACCAAAAGTATCTTGTCTGTTCCCATAAAGCTTCAGGACAGGACCATTGGTGTTATTTCCGTGGTCAATAAAAACCATGGAGAATTTGACAATACCGATATAGAGCTTCTGAGCGTCGTTACATCCAGCATTGCATTGCCCATTGAGAATACCCGGATACACGAGGAACTGAGGAGTTCCTACAAAGAACTCAAAATCCTGAATCATGCAAAAGATAAGGTTATCAACCATCTTGCCCATGAGCTGAAGACCCCGGTTTCTGTTTTGGGTGCATCCATGAAACTTTTGTCAAAAAAACTGGCGGCCCTGGACCTGGAAAACCCATTGATTGAAAAAATTTTCAACCGGGGACAAAGGAATCTCAACAGAATTCTGGATCTCCAATATGAGGTGGAAGATCTTTTGAGGAAAAAAGATTTTAAAGCCCATAATATGCTCACCAAACTTCTGGAAGCATGTGCGGACGAATTGTCCGTCCTCATTGAAAGTGAAACACAAGACCCCGGGGTTATCACCCGGGTGCAAGGGGCTATAGACAGTATTTTCGGTCCAAAGGAGGTGGTTTCCAGATCCATTCTTCTGGATGAATATTTAAGAGAGCAGATTGAACGGCTTCGGCCAAATTTTTTTCATCGGACCTGCAGTTTAAACACCCGGATTGACAAAAACGTTCTTGTTCATATGCCGCCTGAAATCCTTGAAGTCATCATCCGGGGGATCATTCAAAACGCCGTTGAATATACGCCGGATGCCGGCAAAATCGATATTGTTCTGAAAAACACCCAAAATGCCCCGGAATTGATTGTTACCGATTTCGGCATTGGATTTACCCGGGATAAACTGCATCTGATATTTGAAAATTATTTCACCCCGCCGGACTCCACGGATTATTCGACAAAAAAACCCTATGATTTCAATGCCGGCGGCAAGGGGTTTGATCTGCTGAGAATCAAACTTTTTTCCGAACAATATTCTTTTAAAATCTGGATTGATTCAAACCGGTGCCGGGTGATCCCCGGGGATGGAGACATTTGTCCCGGAGATATCTCTTTGTGTCCGGCATGCGCAACACCCGAAGATTGTTTCAATTCAGGCGGAACCACCATTCATATTAAATTTGAACCAGCGGACGCCTCGGTGGATAACGCCAGGAAATAGGCTGTTTTTATTTTCTCTCCGAATTCCATAGGCACAAGGTTGCATAGGATCGGTATGGCCGCCATTTTTCAGCCAGGGCGACGATCTGTTTTTTGGAGGGGGTCTTGCCTTCCTTTGTAAGCGCACGAATCACCCCTAAATCCGTTGCAGGAAAGCTGTCAATCATTCCCAATCCTCTCATGGCAACATAATTACTGGTCCACTCGCCGATTCCTCTTACTGCGGAAAAGGCTTGATGAAAGCTATCAAAAGATTGATTTGCCGTTAGATTTAACCTTTTGTCCACAAGGGTTTGGGCAACATTTTTCAGGGTGTTCTGCCGGGTCTTTGTGATGCCCAGTCCCTCCAGTTCAAGCGCTAATAATTCCAGGGGATCCGGAAAAAAACAATCCAATCCAACCGGATAGCCGGGGCCGCTCATTAATGCCGCTTGTTTGGCAACTCTTCCCGCCAGGGTGGTGGCGGCTTTCACAGATATCTGCTGGCCTAGTATTGCCCTTACGACAAACTCAAAAGGGTGAAAGGCAACGGGCAGCCGGGGAACCTGGCCGGCGTCCATTCCTTTTGACAAGTGCGCATCCTTTGAAAATTTTAAGTTTATTCTTGTAAAATCCGTATCAAGATCAAACATCCTGCGGACCCTGTCGGCAATTTCCGGATAACAGCCTATTCCATCACAGGTTACCTCAAGTTCCAGACACGATTGTTCAGGGCAATCCTTAACAACAAAAAATCCTTTTGTTGTGTTGATTCTAAAGGTTCTGGCGTATTGAGTGTCCGTCATAACCTCTACCCCGGCCATTGCCCTTGGCTTCATAAAGGAAAGCACCTGGGAAAGATCGAAGGGCTTTTTGTATTTCAACAAAACTGTTTTCCCTGAGGACATATTCATCTTTTTATCTCTGTTTTTGTTTGCCATGGCAAGAAGGTTCCCAGGCTAACAGGAAAAAACCCCAGGCTGGGTTTGACTCAAAAACCGACTGCCTGTGTCCGTGATCAAAATCACACTCTCGATACCCGCTGCAAACCTGTCCTTGAAGACAAACTTGGGCTCCACGGCAAAGACCATGCCCGGCTGTAAAAGCGTGGTCCTGCCCTTTGCCAGGAGTGGATTTTCCACCAGTTCCAGACCGATCCCATGGCCCACAAACCGGGATTTCAAATGGGGAAGTCCCAAATATTCTTGTTCATACCCCATTTTGGCCGCCGTTCTCACAGAGGCATCAAAAATATCCCCCATCCCGGCACCGGGTTTCATGGCCTCCTGTATCCGGTTGAGGATCTCCATGGCAGCCATGCTTGCGGCTGAGGCTTCCGGTTCCATTTTTCCCAGAACAAACATTCTGGATTCGTCCATGTGATACCCGTTGACCATGGTTCCCAAATCAATGAGAATGGGTTCGTTTTCCCGGATCAGCTTGGGCCCTGCCCCAAAGGGATAGGCCGTGCAGGTGCCGGTACCGCAGACCGGTGAATCCAGGGCACCCGCCAGGCCCCCGGTTATCCCGCTCATCAGGTGAAAGGAGAACCCCTCTGACCGATAATGGCGCATCCAGAGCTTGCCCGAATGGCCCCAGGTTCTGGCAAAGGCTTCAACTTTGCCGCAAAATGCCATTTCAGAAATCCCGGAGCTCAGATTTTTTCCTATAAAATCAAAGGTTTTTCTGGAAACCCTTGCCGCCTTTTCCATCTGCCCAATTTCATAGGACGATTTGATCTGGCGGCAGGCCTCAATCAAAGGGGTTCCATCCACAAAAACCGTCGATTCAAACAGACCCTGGTAAAAGTGATACTCCCGGACCGGCACCACATCAAAGGCCAGCCCCATGGTGGATGGCAGCCGTTTACAAAAGGCCATTATCTTATCGGGAATCTGGGTGACCGACGCCACAGAAAAGATATCCCTGATAGGGGTTTCAAGCGCTGCCCTGGGCAGGTAGCGCTTGACAAAGAGCAACGGATCCCGGTCCAGGCAAACATACAGATAGCAGTCCTGGGCCGTACCGGAAAAATAATAGATATCCGGCTTATGGGTCAAGAAAACTGACGCTATCCCCGCTTCTTCCATATGGCGCTTCAGTCTTTTTATCCGGGAAAAAATTTCAGACTCAGGGGTGATGTCCAGGAGTAAATCAGGATTCATGGAGAACCTGCCCTTTAAAGGAATGACGATTGATATGGTATTTTTTTATCCGGGAACAAAGGGTGGTGGGAGCACACCCCAGGACGGCGGCGGCCCCGCCTGGCCCGTATATTTTTCCCTGGGTTTGGTCCAGTACATTGATGATATTTGTTCTGATAAATCCATCCATTTCCCTGTCCGTGTACATATGCTTTTTGGAGGGCTCATCAAAATTGTCTTGGCCAGGGGACATCACGGATTCGCTTTTATCCGGAAAGACAAATTCAAGGACAGAGCCGCTGGAGGTGATAATGGACCGCTCAATCACATTCCGCAGCTCCCGGACATTTCCAGGCCAGCCATAGGCTTCCAGGCGCTTTAAATCCGCCGGCCGGATCATCATGGGTTTTCGGTTCATCTGGGCTGCCACCTGGTCTGTTAAATGCCTTGCCAAAAGCGGAATATCCTCTTTTCTACCCCTAAGGGGGGTCATCTCAATGGGGAAAACATTAAGACGATAGTACAGATCCCGGCGAAACCTTCCCCGGGCGACTTCTTCTTTGATATCCCGGTTGGTTGCGGCGATGATCCTCACATTGACCTGCCGGGTATGATCTTCACCGATCCGTTCATAGGTGCCTTCCTGGAGTACCCGGAGCAGTTTTCCCTGGAGGGCGGGCGGCAGCTCACCGATTTCATCCAGAAACAGGGTTCCGTTGTCCGCTGCCTGGAAACGGCCGGCCCGGTCCTTGACCGCCCCGGTAAATGCCCCTTTTACATGGCCAAAGAACTCGCTTTCATAGAGTTCTGAAGGGATGGTGGCGCAATTGACCTTTATCATGGGATGGTCACGCCTTAAACTTCTTTTATGAATTTCCCGGGCCACCAATTCCTTGCCCGTGCCCGACTCCCCGAAAATAAAGACCGAGGCATCCGTGGGGGCCACAAGTTCGATCTGGTTGAGGGTGTTTGCCAGGGCCGGACTTTGGCCCACAATATCCCCAAAAGCCCTGGCATCATTGATCTCTTCCTTTAAATACCTGTTTTCCAGCTCCAGCTGGGACTTGAGGTGCTGGATCTGGTTCAATGCACTGGCATTTGCGATGGAAAGGCCGGTATGATTGGCAATCATTTTCAGCCAGAACCGTCCCTCCTGTATCCTTTTTGCATGTATCCGGGAATAAATCGCCACCACCCCAAACACCTCGTCCTTGAATTTAAGGGGCTGGGCACCGAATCCCAGAAGACCTTCCCCCTTTGCCCAGAGATCCCGGTCCTGCCAGTCCGGGTCTGATTCAATTTCACGGGAGGTCAGGGAACGCCCCTTTTGGGCCACCTTACCCACACAGGTGATACCCAGGGGAATCCGTCTTCCATGCCCCTTCAAGTCGAACCAGTCATGGGCCGGGGAAGACACCGACTTCCCGGCGCTGGACATAAGATGCAGGCATTTTTTTTCCCTGCCCGGAACTGTTGCCGTGCTGCAGGCCTGGGCCGAACAGCAATCATTACAATCTCCCTTCCGGGTGAGCCAGATCCGGACCAGGGCCACATGGGGCCGCAGCACCATCCGTGTCACAATCAGGTTTAGCAGGACCGTTACGGATTGCTCCTGGGCCATGTCCATGAGCAATTCTTTTAAGGATTCAAATTCAGGGGCATAGGTCTCATCTATTTTCATGGCGGCAAACTACACGAAATATCATTGTTTGACAACGAAAAATCATAGGAACCGGATATTTCGTTGTTGATATTTTTTACCCACACCCGCTGTATTAAACACTCCTATCAGACAATGGTTTCTGGCACAAAACTTGTATTCAATTGTGGCGGATCTCAAGAGGGGCTCCCTGGAGCCTTCCACACACTTATCAGGAGATAGAACATGACCAGAATATTTACCTCGGATTTCCGGGATAATTGTCGAAAAAACCGGCCGGATCCCTTTCCGGTCCACACCCTTGACCGGGTGGACCGACCCACAACCCTTATCCGGGAATCCGAAATCCTGCAGGTGGACGAACGGGCAGGCGGGTTTTACAGAGCCGGCAAAGGCGAGTTTGGCGATCACCTTAAACACGAGTACAAACGATTTGTGGCCAAGCAGCCCCTGTCCGGCGCCCTGTGCACCATGGCCGGCGCTCTGGGTCACATGGTGGATGAACCTGGAAAAATTGAAGAGGCCGGAAAAACCCCCTGGGGGGTCTCTTCCTGGGCCCCCATGCCCCATATGTCCGAAACCACTGCACCTGGGACCGATAACCCTGTTGCCAATGCCCTTCACATCAAGGAAACCGCCTATTTTTTAAGATCCGACATCGTGGGCATCTGCAAACTTCCCCCCTATGCTGTCTTTTCCCATTCCAAGCACAACGGACAACAGATCCATCTGCCCCACAAATATGCCATTGCCATTGTCATTGACCAGGACTGGCGGACGGCCTCAGCCTTTAGCGGCAATGACTGGATCTCCAATGCCATGAGCTTTGTCTCCTATTCCCACTCAGGCTTTATCGCCTGTATCCTGGCCGACTATATCCGGCGGCTGGGATATCCGGCCCGGGCCCACCATGCCATGAATTACCAGGTGGCGGTTCCTCCCATCCTGCTCTGGGCCGGTATCGGGGAAATGAGCCGCATGGGGGATGTGGTGATCAGTCCCTTTTTAGGCCCCCGGTTCAAGGCAGCCATTGTCACCACGGACATGCCGCTTTCCATTGACCGGCCCATTGATTTCGGCCTCCAGGACTTTTGCAGCAAATGCGGGAAATGTGCAGAACACTGCCCCTCCCAGGCCATTTCCTACGGAGATAAAATCATGCACAACGGATATGAAAAATGGGAAAATAATGTGGAAAAATGCACCGCCATGCGGGTGGGCAACCCCAATGGATCCGGCTGCGGCACCTGCATCAAGGTCTGTCCCTGGAACAAGCCCTTTACCCCGTTCCACAGGAGCATCAACTGGACATTAAGAAAATTTCCCGCAACCCGGCGCTTTGGGATCTGGTGCGATGATCTCATGGGATATCACAAACCCGACGATTCAAAAAAATGGTGGCTGGACCTGGATCTTGTGAACAACGCCTTTGTGAAACCCGACAAATCCGGGTTTTCAAGAAAAAATTGACTTACCCCATCCAAATTTTGTAAAAGACTAAGTTCAATCCTATAAAAAAGATGGAGTTATTCATGGCCCTGCCCTGGAAAGTTGTTGATCAATTTATGACCCAAGAGGAAGGCGTTCTGGAACTTCGCCAGCGGGGAAAACGAGACTTTATCATTACCCTTGGCACCCAGGTGCTCATGAACTCCATGGCCCAGCGCTCGGAGATCGCCCTGGGAACCCTTGGGGCCAGGTCCCTGAAAAATCACCCGGCACCACGCGTTCTGGTGGGGGGCCTGGGAATGGGTATCACCCTCAGAGCGGTACTGGATTTACTGGTTGATAAAGCCGAGGTCGTGGTATGGGAACTCAACCCGAGAATCTGCCAGTGGTGCCAGGGGCCGCTTTCTGATTTAACCAATGATGCGGTTTCCGACCCCCGGGTTCATGTTGAGATTGGCGACGTTGTCCAGGGAATCCGCACCGCCTCCCAGGGCGACAGCAAGGGACACTTTGATGCCATCATCCTGGATCTCTACCGGGGACCCCATTCTCGCACGGACAAAAGAGATGACCCCCTATACGGCAGCCGGGCCATCATGCGGGCCCACAAGGCCCTGAACCCGAAAGGAACCCTTGCCGTCTGGGGGGAAGACCATGATGAAGGATTCATGAAACGCCTTGTCCAGGCAGAATTTTTGGTGGAATTTAAGCGGCCCGGCAAAGGCGGTTATTCCCATGCTGTTTTTCTGGCCACCAAAAAAATGACCTGATAAAGAGTGCCGTAACCCTATGTCAGAGCAAGCAGGTATGCCATAATACCCGATAGATCGGACCGTTGAAAACACGAAATTTTCTGATTGGCCACACAGGAAGTATCCGCCGTAGACAGGGAATCATCCGAAACAAGAGCCTTTACCTGTTTGACGGAAGAAAAAAGCGGCGGCCGGCCCATTGTCTTGCGCCAGACCTCAATTTTGTCATAGGGACCGGAGATCCAGCCCTCAATGAGAACAATATCCACATGGGCATAAAAGATATCCAGCAATTTTTGGGGGGTGTATTCCTGGGTTCTGGGCAGATAAACAGCACTCATGGTCTGTGTGACCATGGACACGGGCACGGCGCCGGCCTGGCGATGGCAGTGGGAATCCTTACCCGGTTTGTCCAGTTCATGGACATGGGAGGAATGTTTCATGGAACCCACCCGGATGCCTTTTTCAACAAATAAGCGTACCAGGTCGGCAATCAGGGTTGTCTTGCCGCAGCCGGCATGGCCGATGATATGGAAGGGGGTCATGGGGTCTCCTTAAATGATGCATCATTCGTTTCCCTGCTTTACCATGAAATGCCTTGTCTGTGCAATCCTCAGGTTCCCATCCGGATGCAACCGCATTGCTTTCCAAAAGTTAAAGCGCTTACCATGCTTGCCAAATATTGAATGGGTATTTTTTTGGGACCCGCGGTTGACACCTCTCCCTTCATTATTTGCCGGCAAATGAGATCACTCAATTGATTTTGAGGTTTTCATTTACTGCAGAATACGATATTCTATTTGCTATTCAACATTCAGCGTATGACCTGACATGTTCTTGGGATATTTTGCGCAGATCCAGGGGCCGGACAACCCTTTGGCCCAAAGCTGACCCTCGAATACAATTGCCGGGCCGATTGACATTTAATTTTTTTTAAAAGAGAGGTTCCATGTATCTTCCCAAAAAATATAAAGATTTTTCAGCTGCCTATCCTGAAATTTTTAAGGCCTACAAGGAAATGGGAACCCTGGTAAGAGAATCCGGACCCCTGGATGAAAAAACCCAAAACCTTGTCAAGCTGGGCATTGCCATCGGGTCCAATTCCAGGGGGGCGGTCATGTCCCATACCAGAAAAGCCCTGGACACGGGTGCCACCAAGGAAGAAATCAGCCACACCGTACTGCTTGCCCTTTCCACCACCGGTTTTCCCAACATGATTGCGGCCATGCACTGGGTGGATGAAGTGCTGGAAAAAGATGGGAAATAATTTATGAATGACTTTCAAACCCTTTTGGCCGGATCTGCAAGGGAACACGGCCACCTCTGCCCGGGCCAGGTCATTGGGGTTCGCATGGCATTATTGGGACTTGAACTTGTGGGACTTGAAAACCCAAAAGAGACCCGGGAAATCAAAAAGCTCATCGTCTATGTGGAAATTGACCGGTGCGCAACCGACGCCATCTCCTATGTCACCGGCGTAAAGCTTGGCAGACGGTCCTTGAAATTCAAGGATTACGGGATTATGGCCGCAACCTTTGTCAACCTTTCCACCCAAAAAGCCTTTCGGATTGTCTCCACTGAATCCGCAAGAACAAAAGCCGCAGCCTTTGCCCCCCATGTGGAGGATCTCCATGCCCGGCAGCTGGAAGCCTATAAAATAATGCCCCTGTCAGAATTGTTTGAGGTCCAGGAGGTAAGTGTGAATATCCCGGCTGCGGATATGCCGGGTCCCTCTGCCTTTAAAACCGCCTGTGAAAGCTGCGGTATTGTCCTGAGGGATCAAAAGGAGGTCCGCAATCAGGGCCGGATTCTCTGCCACGCCTGCGCCGGTGTTGCCTATTACACGGAGAAAAAAAAACTTTTTTTATAAAACCATCGGTCCCAAGAGAGCCGACAGATAAATCGGCCCGGACAATCAAGATGTAATGGCGGGGGCAACCTCACCCACCATCTGGCGGCAATGGGTCTCCTGGGTAAAGAAAAGGAGACAAAACGATAAAAGAACCCACCCGATCATGGGGATGAATCCAATTTTATAGGCTTCCAGGGAATAGCCCCTTACCCCGTCGACCAGTTGACCTGCCCAATTTTTGTCCAAAATCAGGCCCACGATCGGCTGGAGCAGCATGGGCCCCATCATCACTCCCATATTGGTCAGACCGGACACGGTTCCGGACAAAGAAGGGGGGACCGATTCCCTGGCAAAAGCAAAGCTGACGATCATGCACCCCGAAGAAAAGCCGGTCACAAAGAGCGCCATGGCAAGGGGCAAAAAAGCAATTCTTTCCCAAAACAAAACCAATGCCCACCCCAGACAGACCAAAAAACTTCCGAGAATATACACTGGTTTTCGTTTCCCCAAATAATCGGACAGCCATCCGAAGAAAGGGGAACCCAGTGCCCATCCAATGAGCAAGACAGAGGTAAGTCCTGCCGCCCTGGCAGGGCTTACCTGGTGATGGGATATCAAATAGGGAACCCCCCAGAGCCCGGAAAAAGTAAGGAGACACCCCACGATTCCGCCGGGAATAACGAACAACAGCCAGGTATTTCTATATCGGGCCAGCCTTAAAAGTCCCCGGCAAATACTGGCGCCGGACAAGGGAATCGTCGGAGATATTTTTTCGGTAAAACCCGGATATCCCTTTTCCTGGGGCCAGTCCCTGACAACAAACCAGATCAGCCCGCCCAGGGCGAGGGTCATCACACCGGTGACACCAATGACCGTTCGCCAATGGAAGGTGTCCATGAGAAATCGCAAAGGAGGACCTGCGGTAACCGCACCAACAAGACCGATGGACAGGGCATTGCCCGCAACAAAGGCATAAAAGCGTTCCGGGAACCAGGAAGAGGAGAGTTTGAGCAATCCCACAAAGGCGACGGCGACAGACCCCCCAATGAGCAACCGGCCAAATCCGGCCCAGAAAAATCCAGGGGACAGAGCAAAGAGCAATGTTCCGATGCCTGCCAAAAAACACCCAGCCGTGAGAAGCTTTCTGGGTCCCAGGGTGTCGGCCAGAATCCCCGTGGGAATCTGCATGGCCACATAGGCATAAAAATACAGACCGGACAAATGACCCAGGCCGGAAGCTGAAATTTGGAAATCGCGCATCAATTCCTGGGTCATAACCCCCGGGGCCACCCGCTGAAAAAAACCGGCCAGATAAAAAAGGGCACCCAGGCCCCAGACAAACCAGGCCATCGTCATGGGCGGCCCTTCCCTTTGTATTGTTTTCATTGGCATCTATTCCTTTACTGGAGAACCTTCGTCCAGGCATCTATCTCATATGACAGCCATCCGATCAAGTCATAACACACAAAATAACCGGAAGGCAAAAAAAGACCACCATAAGCTGGGGGTCCTCAATTTTCCTTGACACACCCCCTGGGGAACGTGTATTTTTTAGTATTGCTCTGGAGGCCTTGTCTTAAAATAGCCTCTCTACTTTCTTCAAAAAGCGACGACCATTAACAGAGGACCCATGCCCAAGAAATTTAAAAAATCATCGCCTGTTAAGGCACAGATTTTGATCGTGGACGATGACTCCGCCATTTTGAGTCTGTTCGAAAGGGCGATGAGGGTTGCCGGTCACAATTGCGCTGTTGCCCATGACGGAAAATCAGCCCTTTCCATGATCTCCCGGACATCCTTTGACCTGGTGATCACGGACATCAATATGCCGGAAATGAATGGGATTGAACTGGCCACACAGATTCTCACCGATTTCCCCACAGACGTCATTGTGATGACGGGCCAGGCAACGGGCTACCAATACGACGAAATCATCAATATCGGTGCCAGCGACTTTGTTGAAAAACCCTTTTCCATCCAGGAAATCATCTTAAGAATCCAGCGGGTATTGCGGGAGCGCCGCCTTAAGGAAGAAGCCAAAAACTCCCATGAAGAACTCAAGCAGGCCTATGTGGATTCCATTCATCGCCTGGTCATGGCCTCGGAATTCAAGGATGAAGACACAGGGGACCACATCATCCGGATCGGAGAGTATTCGGCCCTCATCAGCCGGAAACTCAATCAATCCGATCAATTTATTGAAACCATCAGCTATGCTGCCCCCATGCACGACGTTGGGAAAATAGGGATTCCGGATATTATCCTGCTCAAACCGGGGCAACTGACCCAGGATGAGTTTAACACCATGAAGCGCCATACCCTTATCGGCGCAAAACTCTTGTCCCGCTCAAAATCCAGAATACTCCAGATGGCCAGGGAAATTGCCCTGTTCCACCATGAGAAATTTAACGGGACCGGGTATCCAAAGGGACTCTCAGGAACAAAAATTCCTCTTTCCGGAAGAATTGTGGCCATTGCAGACACCTTTGACGCATTGACCTCCAAACGGCCCTATAAAGACCCCTACCCCCCGGAGATGGTGTATGACATCATCAGAAGGGAAAAAGGAGGGCATTTTGACCCGGAAATCACGGATATTTTTCTGGAAAATTTTGACACCTTTGTTGCGATCAGGACACAATCAGGCGTTCTGGCCCAGGTACAACTTGAACATTTCAAACTCAGTGAAAGAGACCAAACCCGAATCCAGACATGAGAAGGAGACACAATGCCCCGACAAATACTGGTAATTGACGACGAAAAATCCATCTGTTCCTTGCTCAGGCAATTGTTTGAGAGACAGGGCTACCAGGTTCTTCTGGCAGGCAATGGAAACGCAGGCATCCAACTCTTTAAGGAAAACCCTGTGGACCTCGTGATCGTGGACCTGATCATGCCGGAAAAAGACGGCATTGAAACCATCCGGGAACTCAAGCTTCTTGATGCTGACATAAAAATAATCGCCATTTCAGGGGGCGGCGTTATCCGGCCGGATTTATATCTGAAGCTGGCCAGAAAATTTGGCGCCATCTATTCATTCCAAAAACCGATCCAGAACGATGAGATGCTGGCCTTTGTGAAAAATTTATTTAACCCGCCCACTGCCACTTAATCCAGGCAGACAGCAGACACCAGACATAAGATTCTCCGACAGAAT
>VMSR01000004.1 GCA_013792075.1 Desulfobacula sp. | reverse complement strand
TGGTTCTTTCAACGATGCAATTGTCAAATTTAAATACATCAAAGTTGACACGTCTGGAGCAAGCCGCGATGGCCATGGCATTTACCTTGTCGTCATCCACATCCTTCTGGATGAGAGCGACGCCTTCCTTTGAGCACAGGAAGGGATGGGTGGTGCAATTTACACCCTCTTCATCGGGAACACCCTTCAGCGCTTCGATGTCGAGAGTATCGCCGATTCCACAGCCTGTACAAATATATACGCCGTATTTTTTATTCATGGTTGATTACCTCCTTACAAGGGTCTGAATGGCTTTAAGTGCCATGCCAGTAGCATTCTGGTTAGATGTTACGACATCGGCAGGCTTGTTGGCACAACCTGCTGCAAACATGCCGCCTTTTGAAAAGTCATTCACAATAAAGCCCTCTTCATTGTACACAAGATCGGCATTGGGTTTGTCAATGGCAGCAGTCGGCTGCATACCGGTGGCAAGCACCAGCAGATCCACGGTCTGTCTGACCTTTTCACCGGTGATGGTATCTTCTGCAACAAGTTTGATGTTGCCGGATCCTGCTTCTTCACTGACTTCCGCCACTTTCCCTTTGACAAAAAAGATATTCTTGTCTTGTTTGAGTTTGGCATAGAAATTTTCGTATTTTCTGCCAGGGGTTCGAAGGTCGATATAATAGATGTAAATCTTGGCATCCGGATACTGGGCCCGCAAATAGGTGGCATGCTTCAAGGAGGCCATGCAGCAGATATAAGAACAATAGGAAAGATGATTTTCATCCCTGGATCCTGCGCATTGCGCAAAGGCGATGGTTTCAGGGGCCTTGTCATCGGACGGGCGGAGAATTTTTCCTGCTGTGGGACCATTTAAGGACGCCATTCTTTCCAGCATCATGTTGGTCACGATGTTTTGATACCGGCCAAAACCCAGGTTATCGATCTTGGTAGCATCATAGGGCTGCCAACCCGTGTTCCAGACAATGGCACCGACTTTAAGATCAAAGGTTTTTTCTTCCATGTCAAAGTCAACGGCATCATATTTACAGGCTTCTTTCACCTTGTCCCGGTCATCGGTACCCATGGCCGGATCCATGACAAATCTTTGGGGGAATGCCATGTTATGGGGAAGATAAGCGGCTTTTCTTCTGTCCATGCCAAAGTTGAAATCATTGGAAATTTCAGTTTCGCAGACGGTTGCGCATTCGCCGCAGGCCGTGCAGTTTTCAGTGACATATCTGGGGGCGGTCTTAACGGTTACCGTGTAGTCGCCGGGCTTGCCTTCCACGCCGGCAACTTCTGAAAGGGTAAAGACCTTGATGTTTTTGTTATCCTTGAGTCGTTTGTAATTGATCTCAAGTCCGCATGTGGGCGGGCAAAGTTTGGGGAAGTAGTGTTTGAGCTGGGATACTCTTCCGCCAAGGGATGCTTCCTTTTCCAAAAGGAAGACCTCATACCCCACTTCGGCAGCTTCCTGGGCAGTTGTAAGGCCGCTGATTCCACCACCAACCACCATGATGCTTCCACTTACCGGGGCTGAATTATCTGTTGTCATGCTGTCCCTCCGTGCAATTGAGTTATTTCTATTTTGTTACGCATTATAATTATATGCCAAAATCCCAAGGGTTACGAAGCCCTGAAAATTTTTCCGGCGTCCTCTCTCCTATTTTGTAAGCGCACAAGCCGTTGGGGTTAAATGTGCAGGCGTATACCGTTACAAAAGAGGAGACAGGAAGAAGACCGGAAAGGCCTACAATTTGAAAAAACCTCCAGGCACTGGAGAACCAGCACCTGGAGGTTGTGTATCAAACTATACCCTCAAAATTCAATTGCTTAGATTAGTCAGCAATGATTTTGATGTAAGGTTCTTTTTTCATGGTCCATTCGTTGGTGACTTTGTTGTATGTAGAGTTAACAAAGCAGAACCATTCTTTATCATTCTGTCCCATGAAGTCACCTCTGTAGTAGAAACCAGGGTATCTGGATTCTTCACGGTACTGGATATGACGTGTATGGGCCTGAACTGTGTAGAGGCGATGGTTGATTTCCCATGCTCTCATCAATTCATGCAGGTCACCGGCACCGATTTTCTCAAGGTCTTCACGGAACATTTCGAACAGGTCCATGAGGATTTCAAGAGATTTGCCAGATGTCATGTAGTAAGTGCCTGTTCCTCCACCATACTCATTGGTCATCTTCATCAGACGCATTGCCATACCGGCTGGTTTGCAATAGTTGGGGTTAACGTTCTGATCAGTTGAGTAGTCGCAATGATCCAGATAATTTCTGACAGGTTTGTAAACAAAGTCTACCAGTTCTGCATCTGTTTCTTTGAAACCAGTTACCTTGTCGCCTTCTTTTGCCAGGTACTGAAGCATGGATTTGGCAACAATACGACCTTCAGCATGGGATCCGGAAGAGAACTTATGACCGGAACAACCCACACCGTCACCAGCCGTAAACAGACCTTTGGCAGTTGTCATTCTGTTGTATCCCCATTTGTAGCTGGCAGGGACCCAATCTTCTTCAGGACCGGAACACCAGATACCGCAACAACCGGAGTGAGAACCCAACAGGTAGGGCTCGGTGGGCATAATTTCAGAGTCTTTTTTCTCAGGCTCAGTATTGGTTGCGCACCAGAGACCTGCCTGGCCAACGGACATGTCAAGGAAATCTTCCCAAGCTTCTGATTCCAGGTGCTTGAGCTCTTTTTTGTCCATGGTTTCAGCCAGTTTTGCAAGGGCAGCTGAGGTTTTCATGATGATCGGACCACGGCCTTCTTTGTACTCTTTCATCATGAGATGGTTTCTCAGGCAAGTAGGCGTTACAGCAGCAGTTCCGTAAGGCGCATATTTTGCAAGCTCTGCTTTTGCATCGTCAGAGGCTGAATAGTTCTCACCGAGACCATTAACTGTCTGGGCTTTGAAAAGAAGGAACCATGCACCAACAGGGCCGTAACCATCTTTAAAACGGGCAGGGGTGAAACGGTTTTCCATCATGGAAAGCTCAGCACCTGCGCGAAGTGCCATTGTATAGGTAGAACCTGCATTCCAGATCGGATACCAGGCACGACCTTTTCCCTCACCAACGGAACGGGGCTGGTAAACGTTAACCGCGCCACCGCAGGCGCACATGATAACTTTTGCCTTGATGATATAAACAATGTTTTCTCTCAAAGAGAAACCAACAGCACCGGCAACTCTTGTGGGATCATTTTTGTCGTTGAGAATTTCAACGATGAAGCATCTTTCAAGGATGTTGTCTGCGCCAAGGGCTTTTTTACCGGCTTCAGCAACGATTCTTTTGTAAGATTCGCCGTTGATCATGATCTGCCATTTACCCGTACGAACGGGAGTGGCACCGCTTTTCAGTGTACCGGATTTCATGCCTTTTTTGCCGTCAAGGTTCTTTCCGTCGTCTGTTTTTTTCCAAATGGGAAGTCCCCATTCTTCGAAAAGATGTACGGAATCATCAACGTGGCGACCCAGGTCAAAGATAAGGTCTTCACGAACAATACCCATAAGGTCATTTCTGACCATGCGGACGTAATCTTCGGGTTTGTTGGCGCCAATATATGTATTGATGGCGGAAAGACCCTGGGCTACGGCGCCTGATCTTTCAAGGGCTGCTTTGTCGCACAGCAGAATTTTTGTGTCGTCAGATGCCCATTTTTTAATTTCAAATGCTGTTCCGCAGGCAGCCATACCGCCACCGATGATCAGCACATCAACGTCTCTTTTTTCAACCTTTGGGTCTCTTGTAGCTTTAAGCTCTCCAACAGGCTTGTTAGGTAATGCCATTATATACCTCCAAAATTATATATAAAATAACAACGTAAATGGTGACTATAAATTATGCAAGCTCTGTTGGAGCTACAAGTACATAGCCGTCCGCTTCCTGGGTTGAAAGAAGACCAGAGTAAAGGTCTTTGCCTTTCAGGCTATCATAGGAATTGGCTTCACCTTCGGGAGTGGTTCTGATCGGGAACTTAAAGCGTTTAACAACTCCGTTTCTGAATTTACAGGTCCACATGATATCCTCAGTACCCATCATGGGAACAACAGACGCTCCCATTGGAACAAAATCAGAGTATCCTCTGACTTCAATTGCCTGGGAAGGACAAATTTTTACGCATGAATAACATTCCCAGCACTGATCCGGCTCCTGGTTGTATGCTTTCATTGCATTGGGATCAAGAACCATCAGGTCATTGGGGCAGATGTACATACATGCTGTTTTGTCCCCACCTTTGCAGCCGTCACATTTTTCTGCAATTACAAAAGATGGCATTTAAAATACCTCCATAATTTAAGTTAATCAAATTGCACAATACCGTTGTGCTACTATTTTTATTAACAACATAGGCCAAAACGTTTTCTGTTCAGCCTGGTAATCCTTAGCCAGTTCTTGGATCAGAGCAGTTTATTCCAGGTTTCTGGATAACCCTGCGCCTGATGCAAGCTTCGCATAAATGTTAAGGCAATAGCACTCTGCTATGGTTTTTGTCAAGAAATTTTGAAAAAAGATTCACCCTGATTTTCAATTGTTTGGGCCGTTGAAATTCATTACCAGATATATTGAAATCCGGCAACGGAGCTACCATATATAGTAAGAGGTCCGGAGCAAAAAGAAACTGGAAAAAATTTCGGAATGCTGGTAATTTAAACCATTTAAATTTATAGCCTAAGAAACCAGATAAGGACTCAAAAATGACCGAAGATATGATACCCGTTCACGAACAAGACCCCATGCCCTTTGATTGCTGTCCGGAAAATATATGCTTTAATGAATGCTGCCGTGACCTGAACCAGGCGTTGACGCCCTATGATATTTTGCGCCTGAAAAGAAATCTTGGGATATCTTCCCAGGTTTTTCTGAAAGAATATACTTCCCTGCATTACGGGCCGGGATCGGGTTTGCCCATTGTGGCGTTTAAACCCAATCCCGGGACCGGCCATGAATGCCCCTTTGTTAAGGCAAACGGGTGTAAGGTATATGCGGACCGGCCCGGTTCCTGTCGCCTCTATCCCCTGGCCCGGGCCATTGCAAGGGACCGGGAAACCGGAGAGATCGATGAATATTTTGCCCTCATTGAAGAGCCCCATTGCAAGGGATTTGGAAAAAAAACAGATCTGAGCGTCCGCCAATGGATGAACGGCCAGGATGTTGCCCTCCATAACCAGCACAATGACAAGCTCATGGAGTTGATCAGTCTGAAGAACAGAATCCTGCCCGGAAAACTTGAAGGGGCCCAGTCAGATCAGTTTTACCTGGCCTTATATGATCAGGATGCGTTCAGGACCCAAATTTTTGAAAAGGATCTTGTAAAAAACTTTTGTTTGTCCCCCTCTTTTTTGGAGTCTCTGAAAACCAATGATGAAGCCCTTTTGGATTTTGGCATTGCCTGGGTAAAGAACATGCTGTTCGGCATAGAGCTTACTATAAAAGGATAGGTCATGGAAATCCAAGGAAAGGTGGCCCTGGTTCTGGGGGCGGTAAAGGGCATTGGAAAAGGCATTGGCCTGGCGTTGGCCCGCCAGGGGGCGATTTTGGTGCTCACCCGTCATGACTGGGAAGAAGATTTTCATCGGATGGAAGGATCCTTTGCCGCCACAAAGGCCGAGCACCATATTCTGAACGCAGACCTTTGTAATCTTCAGGATATTGAACAAATAGCCGCGTTCATCCGGGAGAGATACGGTCGCCTGGATATCCTGGTCAACAATATTGAACGGGGAGGGTGGCCCACGGTGCACGGGAAATACACACAAAGCCAGTGGGACCTTGAGATAAACACAACGCTTACTGCCAAGCGCTGGGTCTTTGAGTCTGTATTCCAGCTGTTAAAGGCCTCGGACGATGCCATTGTGATCAATCTATCGTCCATTGCCGGTATCACCGGCAGGTCCGGCCCGGCAGCTCTTGTGTTCAATGACGGGTATGCCATGGCCAACCGCGGGATTTCTTCTTTAACCGAGACCTGGGCCCGCATGGGCGCGCCTTTTATCCGGGTCAATGAACTCATGCTGGGGATATTTGAAACCCGCCATGCCCAGGGGACAAGGGGGTGGAATGAGGTGCTCACCGATGATGAAAAACAAATGCTTATCAACCATACCCTGGCCAAACGGACCGGCACCATTGAAGATGTGGTCAAGGCCTGCCTGTTCATGATCAAAGACGCCCCTTACATGACCGGAAGCGTTGTCCGCCTGGACGGCGGGTTTGTCCTGGCCGGAGAAGCGGTGCCGCCACTGCCCAAGGGGATTGTCTAATCGGCAGATTTCCAGATTCCGATCCCGGCAGTTCTGGCCGCGGCCTCAGCTTTCCTCCACTGGCTGCAATGGGGTTCTTTTTTGCAGGCCGGCTCCACCCCTGCCACTCCCTGGCGGACCAGTGTTTCATTCAGACATTTGCCCCGGATGATAACAATGCCCCGGGGCGGATCTGATTCAACAAGCCGGACCGACAACAATTTGTTGAAGACCTGTTCGGAAACCGTTTTTTTTACTTGCCGCCCCTGGTCAGAGTCCGGGTCCGGCAATTTAATCCCGTACAGGGTGAACGGATAAAGCCTTCCATTCTCCCAAACCACAAGGTTTCCTGGGGAGACGACTTTGATGATGACGCCTTCCAGGGTCCGTTCATTGTCCGGGATTTCAGGCGTGACCTGATCCTTGGCCATGGCTGAGCCGGCCATGAAAAAGGCAATCCATATGGCAATCCAAATCTGTTTCATCCCGGTTCCGTCCTTGCCTGTGTCCCGGCAAATAAACCAAAGTTGCTTGTGTAACTTAAAATTGCAGGCTGCATAAGTTCTCCGACCACATATTCTTGATGTCTACCACCCCTGCAATTCACCTTATTGTTTTATTAAGGCTGCTAAAATTTCAAATAATTTTGCCTGGTTTATGGGCTTGGTGAGATAGCCGTCCATTCCGGCTGAAAGATATTTTTCCTCGTCCCCTTTCATGGCATTGGCCGTCAGGGCAATAATTGGAATGGCCTTGGTTTCAGGATTTAGTCTAATGCGCCGTGTGGCTTCAAGCCCATCCATTTCCGGCATCTGGATGTCCATCAGAATTGCATCAAATTGCTTTTTTTTTAAAGTCTCAATTGCCAGCCGGCCATTGTTTGCGATTTCAACGGTCAAATTTGCTTTTCCAAGGAGTGTCTTGATGATTTGCTGGTTAACCGGGTTGTCTTCGGCAACCAGGACCCGTGCGCCTGTAATTTTCTCTTTATGCCGGGTGGTATCCGCTTCCCTGACATCCTGACCGGTTTTATGTTCCACTTCTTTTATCTGGCGGTCAAAAAGGCAGGTAAAATAAACGGTTGTCCCTTTCCCATATTCACTTTGCACACGGATTTGTCCTTGCATCATTTGGATGAGCTTTTTGGATATCGTCAAACCCAGACCGGTTCCACCATATTTACGGGTGGAGGAGGCGTCTGCCTGTGTAAAGGGTGTAAACAATTTATCCAGGTGTTGCATTTTTATTCCCATACCCGTATCTTTCACATACATCTCAAGCATTATTTTACAGGGGTCTGCACCCGATTCTTTCTGTTCAACGCCAATGGTTATTGCACCGCCGGCATCGGTAAACTTAACGGCATTGCTGACAAGGTTTGTAATGACCTGCCTCAGCCGCATGGCATCTCCAACCAGAATCTTTGGCAGGCCCGGACTCTTTTTCACTGAAAGTACAATCCCTTTTTCGATGGCCTTGATGGAAAACATTTCCATAATCCGCTCAATGGTTTCATCCAGATGAAACGGGGCATTTTCCATTTCCAGGTACCCGGATTCAATCTTGGAAAAATCCAGCACATCGTTGATGATCTTTAAAAGGGAGTGTCCTGAATCATGGATGATACGAAGATACTTTTCAATTTCAGGGCTCAATTCTTCGGCCAGGGCCAGCTCTGTTGCGCCGATAACACCGTTCATGGGTGTCCGAATTTCATGGCTCATGTTGGCCAGAAATTCACTCTTGGCAATACTGGCCACTTCTGCTTTTTTTGCAAGACCTCTGGCCTGGCCAAGTGCGTCCTGCAGATCTATATTTGCCGATTCAAGCTGGGCAGTCCTTTCGATGACCCGATGTTCAAGCTCCTTATTAATCTGGCTTACCTTGTTTTTTTCCTGTTCCAGCTTAAAACTGGAAAAAAATCGTTTCCGCATGTTTAATTCAATGGAATACCCTGCCAGCATGCAAAAAATATTGGCTGATACAAAGAAAAAATTGTTATTGATCAGCATGATCTTCGGTGTTGGGGCAATCCATATGGCCCCGATTTCATAGCAGACGACAATCAGCCAGGAACAGATCACAGCCCAGGGAAATCGTAGCCTGATAAAGGTGTAAATGGTGATGAAGACCAGTATGATACCGGCATAATAGGAATAACTTGCCGGTGGTCCGGCAAGGATTACCATGAGTTCAATGCCGAGTCCGGCTAAAATGCACAAAAAAAACAAACAAACCTGGGCATATTCTTCAAATCCTGGGTGGAAGGAAAAACACAAAACGCATGTGGCAGCAGGACAGAATCCGGCATACCGTATGAGCCAGAATATATTTTTTTTCTCCGGTGCGATGATGAGGTCAAGGATGCCGAAGATCGTATAAAAAAAGATGGCAATAAGAAGGGCGATCCTTATCCAGGTGAGCGATTCCCTGAAATGAGATTTAATAAATTCAGGTTCCAGGTATTTCCATTCCCCGGTAAAGGATAAGGTAAAAAAATTATAGGTCATTCAGGTTCCTTTCTTGTGCCCATGAGAGACAACTATACGCTGCCATTCAGAAGATCATGGTTATGACAGACTCTAACGCGACCCCTTTAAAAATATGCCGGGGAGACATTGAACGCCAAGAATGGGCTTGAACGTTTCCCCTTTTTTTGCGCCTGCCTGACCCGGTCTTTTTCTCAAGGCTCTGGAATTATAAACTTTACCCCTGAAATATCAAATTGTCCATTTTAAAGATATTATCGCCGAATAATGCTATTGAATACACGTGTGAAAATAATTGTCAAGTTATGCCGTGAGTTTCCAGCAAGGTTTGGGGTCTCAGGTACCCGGGCGACGGGGGAGAGAAGGCGGGCAAAAAGAAGTGTTGACTATTGTCACCGCTCGGTGATATATGCGAATTATATAAAATATTTTGGGCATGCTGAGCCTATTGGGAAAATTGATTGTGTTGAACAAATTGAATAAAAAAGAGATGCCATGGTAAAAAAACAAGTGTTGAAAATCAGGGACAAGCAGATCACAAGCCGCCGCCTGATATCTGCCATCGGCAGCCTTTTGGGAAGGGAAGGCTTCAAAGGCGTGGGCATCAATGCCGTGGCCCGGGAGGCCGGTGTGGACAAGGTGCTGATTTATCGGTATTTCGGCGGGCTTCAGGGCCTGATTGCCGCCTTTGGCAAGGAAGGGGATTTCTGGCCGTCAGCCCTGGAACTGGCAGGCGGGGACCTTCAGAAATTTTCAAATCTTTCCCTTGAAGAACGATTGTCTGTTTTTTCGAAAAACTTTATTCTGGCATTGCGCAAACGCCCGCTGACCCAGGCGATCATGGCCTGGGAAGTCCTGGAAACAAATGAGCTGACCTGCGAACTGGAAGCGGTCAGAGAACAAAGCATCATGGATTTTTTTAAGATGTTTTTTTTACAGAATAAAACCCAGGCGGATTTGCAAGCCATTACCATGCTCATGGGGGCTGCTATCAGCTACTTGATCATCCGGTCCGCCCATATTGATTTGTACGGCGGAATCCGGCTTGATTCGGAGCAAGGATGGGAACGCATCCAGGCGGGTATTGATACCATCATAAAGGGTGTGTTGCGCCTGCCTTAGTCCGGTAGGTTTCGGTCCGGCAAAATTGCGGTGGGCAAAATTTTTTATTTGAAAAAGTCACCATTGGGTGACAAAAGGAGGCGTTATGAACCGCAGAATTTTTTTAAAGAAAGGCATGGTAACCGCCGGGCTGTTGCTGGGCCCAGTCCCATTACTGCCTTCCTGTGCCAGAAATTTAAGGTCCGAGTTAATGGTGGCCTCCCCAATGCCGGGGGGCAGCACCTTAAGCCGGGAGGCCTGGCAAATATTGCACCATGCCTCCCTGGCCCCCAGCGGGCACAATACCCAGCCTTGGGTGGTGGAGATTGTCAGTGAAACGGAATGGATCATTGGGTCTGATGCCAAAAGATGGCTGAAGGTGGTGGACAATACCAACCGGGAGGTACTTCTTTCTCTGGGCACTTTTATTGAAAATCTGGTACAGGCAGCGGCGGCAACCGGTTTCCATGCACAGGTGGACGTGGTTGCCAGGGACCGGTTTGATACCCGTATTGCCCGTGTGAATCTGAGCCGGATGGCGCCTGCGGATATCCCTTTAAACCGGCTGGCCTCCCGGAGAACCGTGAAAACCAACCTGTTGGCAAGGGAATTAAAGTTAGCAGATGTGACCGCTTTTTCCCGGGCAACAAAGGGGAATTTATATTATTTTCCCAGGGGAACCCGCCATTGTGATCTGATGGAAAAGGAGGCAATCGACAATTTTAAGCTCCAGTTTGACAATCAAAAAGCCATGGAAGAGGCGGCAATATGGACCCGGTTGTCTGACACGGAGGCCCGAAAATTTCGGGACGGATTGACCACGGATGGAATGGAAATCAACGGCATTTCCGGGTGGGTTGTCCGCCATTTTATGGACAAGAAGGATGTCACGGGCACAACCTTCCGGGAAAAAGGGATTGAAAAAACGATGAAACAGGCCGGGGAGGGAGCTGGCTGGCTGGTGATTACCAGTGACGGCACCAGCGTCAAGGATCTGATAGAATGCGGTCGGCGCTTCCAGCGGATGGCCCTTTTGGCCAGGGAGAAAATGATCGCCATTCATCCCATGACCCAGGCCTTGGAAGAAAAACACGGTCAGAAAAATATCAGGGAAAACCATAAGCCTGAAATGATGCCGCAATTTATCCTCCGGGTGGGGTACCTGGAAAAATACCCTGACCCGGTGAGTTTGCGGCGGCCGGTTGACTGGTTTTTGGCAAGGTCCGGTACTTTTTTGTGATATTTTAAATCAGGAGATATCAGGTATGCCCAGGCCTCCTTGCACGGATGGTTTTGCCGTCCCCTGGGCTTGCACCGCCGTGATGGCGACGGTGTTCACAATGTCGGCAACCAGACAGCCCCGGCTCAGATCGTTGACCGGTTTGTTCAACCCCTGGAGAACCGGTCCGATGGCAACGGCACCCGAGGATCGCTGTACCGCCTTGTAGGTGTTGTTGCCCGTGTTGAGGTCCGGAAAAATAAATACCGTGGCTTTCCCTGCCACCGGGCTTCCCGGCAGTTTTGTTTTTGCCACGTTGGGCTCAATGGCGGCATCATACTGGATGGGGCCTTCCACAAGCAGGTCCGGCCGGTTTTTACGGACCAGGGCCGTGGCTTCACGGACTTTATCCACATCCTTTCCTTTTCCCGAAGACCCTGTCGAGTAAGAGAGCATGGCAATTCTGGGCTCTATGCCGAACATGGCTGCTGTCTCGGCCGAGGTGATGGCAATCTCCGAAAGTTCCCTGGCATCCGGGTCTGGATTTATGGCACAGTCTCCATAGGCCAGCACCCGGTCCCACAGGCACATGAAAAACAGACTGGAAACCGGAGTGGATTTTTGCTTGGCCTTGATGATCTCAAAGGCGGGTTTGATGGTGGCAGCCGTACTGTGAACGGACCCTGACACCATTCCATCCACATGGTTATGGTGAACCATCATGGTGCCGAAAAAGTTGACATCACAGACAAGATCCCTTGCATTTTCCAATGTGATGCCCTTGTGCTTTCTCAATTCAAAATAAGTGGCGGTATAAAGATCCAGGAAGGAGGAGGTCAACGGGTCTATGATCTCAACTTTCGGCATTCGCAACCCCAACTGGGCAATTTTCTGTTGGATTTTTTTCTGATCGCCCAAGAGGGTGATGTCCACAATTTCCCGGCGCAGGAGCGTTTCGGCCGCCAGCAGAATCCGATTTTCCGTTCCTTCGGGCAGGACGATTCTTTTTCTATGGGCTCTCGCCCTTTGGATCATTTTGAATTCGAACATTTTAGGCGTTACAATGGTGCTTTTGGTGGTGATGACCTTTTCTCCCAGACGTTCAATATCAATGTGCTGTTCAAATAAGGCCAGTGCCCGGATGATTTTCCGCTCATCACTGGGCGAGATATCTGATTGAATTTTTTCAATCAGAACCGCTGTTTCAAAGGTGTCGGCATCCACACTCAGGACAGGCACCATGTCGGAAAATCCTTGGATAAGATCCCAGATGGGTTTTTCCGGTTTGAGTCCGCCGGTGAGCACAATTCCCGAGATTTTTTCCATGGATGAAGAAGACAGGGCTGCCAGGCAGGCAACAATGATGTCCGCCCTGTCTCCGGGGGTAATCACCAGGGTGCCGTGGGTGATCCGGGGCAGCATATTTCTCAGCTGCATGGCTGCCACGGTAAAGCTTCTGGCATGCCGGTACATTTGTTTGTGGCCGCATAGGATTTCGGCGTTCAGGGTTTTTGCCACCTCGGCAAGGGTGGGTTTGGCCAGGACGGCTTCATCGGGTATGGCATAGATCAATTGGTTCCGGACAAGACCGGCGGCTTTAATCCTAAGGATAATATCATCCTCTGTCGGGGCGGTGACACGGTTGATGATGGTCCCCACAATTTCACACCCTTTTTCAACAAGAGATTCCAGGGTCAGGCTGATGAGTCTGGAAACCTCTTCCATGGGTTTTTGATAGGCATTTGCAACCAATAATACCGGGCACGACAAATTTTTAATGATGCTGGCATTGATATCAAATTCAACACTGGTTGTGGCGGAAACAAAATCTGTTCCTTCGCACAGGATAAAAGCGCAATGGCGCTGGGCATCATTATATTTTTCAATGATGCGCTCAATGATTTCACCTTTTTTTCCAAGGGCAATTAAGCGGTCCGCCTCGGCCTGGGTGATGCCGTACATTTTTTCATAGGGTAGGTTCAGGTTGAACTGGGTCGCCATCAGGAGGATATCCGGGTCCCTTGGTTTTTGGGAGTCCGGGTTGATAATGGGTCGAAAAAAATCGACACAATCCAATTTCCTGAAAAGCATTTCCATTACACCCAGAGCAATGGCCGATTTTCCGCTTCCGGATTCAGTAGCCGTTATATACAGGCCGTTTGACATTTGTTGTTTCCTTATGGTTCAAATATAAAAAAGGGTGGCGGGTTCTAAATACTTCCTGCCTGTAGGATGGTATAAGAATAGGGTTAAAATATCAATTCTTTTTGCCCAGGACCGCTGCCAAAAGCGTTTGCCATGGAATAAAAAGATTGTGAACCTGCCGGGAATAGGGGATAATCGGACAAAAAAATGAACCAATATCCAGGTGGGGTGCTCTCAATGGAGTTGTTGATAAAGGCGCTTGAAAAAGAAAACCGGTTTTTGAGGCAGGAAAACAGTGCTTACAAAGCCCAGGGACAGCTATTTGAGCTGTTGCTGGAAATGGCCGGGGCTGCGGCTGAACAGAAAATGCTTAAGGTTTCCATGCTCAAAACCCTTGAAGTGACCGTCCACTTGTCAGGAGCCAAAATGGGCAGTCTTTTTTTATTGAGCCCGGAAGGGGTGGTGACAGAAAGCCTTCTCACACGGGGAGAGGTCAGTCCGGGGTTGCGGTCACAACTTGTGGGATCTGTTCTGGACAAGGGGCTTGCCGGGTGGGTTCGTGTCCATCAAAAGGTAGGGGTGATAACAGATACCCAAAAGGATACCCGATGGCTGTCCCTGCCCGAAGAACCCTACATGGTCCGGTCTGCTGTGGCTGTCCCCATTATGAAACGCAATCGTTTGTTCGGTATTGTTACCCTGATGCACCCCTTGCCCGATCATTTTAGCCGGGAAGCAATTGAGATTGTGCAGGTTGCCGCAGGTCACATGGCCCTGGCAGTTGAAAGTGCGCAATTGTATCTCAAATTGGACGAGTTGAAGCGTATTCGTCAAAATGCCATGGAAAAAGACCTCAAGCTGGCAAGGGCAGTCCAGGAAAGTTTTTTGCCAACGCGGGTCCCTGGGATAGACGGGTATTCTTTTGCTGCCAGGAATCGTCCCGCCCTTGAAGTGGGAGGGGATTTTTATCAGTTTTTCCGGCTCACTGGAGGCAGGCTCGGCGTGGCTATTGGGGATGTTTCGGGCAAGGGTATTGCTGCCTCGCTTTTTATGGCAAGGTTCACCAGTGATCTTGGGTATTATGCTTCCCAGTATACAGATCCCGGAAAACTTTTTTCAAAAATCAACCGGCAGCTTTGTTATAGAGCAAAGCAGGGAATGTTTGTCACCCTGGTCTATATGCTTCTGGACATCCCAAGCGGACAGGTTTGTTTTGCCAATGCCGGACATATTTCACCGGTTTATGTGGATAAAAACGGGGTTCGGATTCTTGGCAACTATCAGGCAAAAGGCCCTCCCCTGGGAGTATTCCCGGAGGCTGCCTATGGTCAGGACACGTTTGTTCTAAAGGAGGACGGCATGGTCCTTATGTGTACCGATGGCATAACTGAGGCCAAAAATTCTGACCGAAGTCTCTATGGGTTTAATCGCCTGAAAAAAGTGATTAAAGCATATTCGTCAGACCCTGTCCTTCTTGTTCAGCAGATCGTCGCGTCCGTGGACATGTTTTCAAAAGATCAGGGGCAAAGTGATGATGTCACCTTGGTCTGTTTTAAAAAAGAAGCATCTGGGCCACGGTTTCCTTGATCTTTCCAACAGCCCCGGTGGTTTGCCGGAATTGGGTTTCGACCTGGGCCATTTGGTGGTAAAAAGGGGTCCGGTCAAAGGGAATATAGGGGGTTTTGTC
>VMSR01000102.1 GCA_013792075.1 Desulfobacula sp. | reverse complement strand
TTGCCATGTCGGCCGCCCAGGCCTATGCGGCCGCCGTCAGCAATGCCGTCGGGGTGTACATGGATTCGTTTCCCTTGACCCCGGACAAGATCCTGGCCGCCATTCGGTCAAAAAAGGATAAAGGAAAAAAGGAAAAAAAATGACAGAAACAAGAACCGCCCTGATTTTCCAGGAAATGCCCCTGCCCATCAAGGAACTGGTCATTGCCATAAAGGGGGCCGGAGAAATGACCACGGGAATTGCCACTCGGCTTTTCCAGGCAAATTTTAAACACATTTTCATGGTGGAGATTGAAAATCCCATGGCGGTTCGCCGGAGGGTCAGTTTCTGTGAGGCCATCCATGACGGGACCATTGAGGTGGAAGGGGTGCGGGCCAAAAAGGTGCTGGACATGAATGAAATTCCTTTATGTTGGGCGAACCATTGCATCCCCATCCTGGTGGATCCTGACTGGACGTCCATAAAAACCATACGTCCCCAGGTGGTGGTGGATGCCATTATTGCCAAAAAAAACCTGGGAACACACCGAAACGAGGCCCCATTGGTGATCGGCCTGGGCCCCGGGTTTGAGGCAGGAGACGATGTTCACCTGGCCATTGAAACCCTTCGGGGACACAACCTTGGCCGGATTATTGACAAGGGCTGTCCTGCACCCAACACCGGCGTTCCAGGAAAAATCAACGGATTTGCCAGCGAACGGCTGCTGCGGGCCCCCTGCTTTGGCAGTTTCATTGCCGTCATCCCCTTGGGCGCCATGGTAAAAAAGAACGACCTCATCGGCCATGTGGGCAGCCAGCCGGTCATTGCCCGGATAGACGGTATCCTCCGGGGATTGATCCGGGACAATACCCGGGTGAGGGAGGGCTTGAAAATCGGGGATATTGATCCCAGGGGAAACAGGGACTATTTCACCACCATATCGGAAAAGGCACGGGCCATTGGCGGCGGTGTGCTGGAGGCCATTTTAAGAGAATACAATCACTGAACCCCATAGAACCCTTTTAAGAGGATTGGCCATGTTAACAAAAGCGTTTATTCCCTATCAAGGATACTATTGCTCTCCCTTTGCCCGGTGGCAGGGAAGCTTTGCAAATGAACATTCCATACTTCTGGGCTCCCAGACCGCCAGAAACTGGCTTGGGGCCAAAAAGATCAGCCCGGAAATATTTGATTATCTGATTCTCGGGGCAACCGTGGGCCAGCCCCACCTGTTTTACGGCGGGCCCTGGGCCTCGGCCCTGATGGGGGCAGAAAATATCCCCGGAATGCTGATCAGCCAAGCCTGTTCCACCGCCACCACGGTGATTTTCCAGGCCGCCATGGGCGTTGAGACAGGGCTGTACCAGAATGTGTTTACCCTGATGACGGACCGGTGTTCCAACGGCCCCCACACCATCTGGCCCAACCCCCAGGGTCCGGGCGGCCAGGTTATTTCGGAAAACTGGGTCATGGACCAGTTCAACAATGATCCCTGGGCCAAAAATCCCATGATCCAGACCGCAGAAAACGTGGCAAGACAGGCCGGCATCACCCGGGAAGAATGCGACAGCCTGGCCCTTCGCAGGGCTGAACAATATGCAGACAGCCTGGCCTTTGACCGGAAATTCCAGAAACGCTACATGTTTCCCGTCACGATTAACCTGTCCAGAAAAAAAACCATCCAGGTGGAAACCGATGAAGGGATCATGCCCACTACACGAGAGGGCCTTGAACGCTTGAAACCCGTGCTGCCGGAAGGGGCCCATACCTTTGGATCCCAGACCCACCCGGCTGACGGCAATTGCGGCCTCATCGTCACCACAAAAGAGCGGGCCGCCCAACTCAGCTCAGACCCGTCAAAGGATGCCCGGGTCATCTCCTATGGGTTTTCCCGGGCCCAAAAAGGGTTCATGGCCATGGCCGTGGTGCCGGCCGCCCGGATGGCCCTGGAACGGGCCGGGATCTCCATGGATGAGGTGACGGTCATCAAGACCCACAATCCCTTTGCCGCCAATGACATTTATCTGGCCCGCCAGATGAAGATTGATGTGAACCAGTTTAATAATTTCGGGTCTTCCCTGGTATTCGGCCACCCCCAGGCCCCCACGGCCGGACGCCTGATCATAGAAGGGGTTGAGGAACTTGTTGACAAAGGCGGCGGGTATCTGCTGTTTACCGGGTGTGCCGCAGGGGATACGGGAGCGGCGTTGGTGGTCCGGATCGGATAAACAATTTTTAAATATTCAAAAATATAAGGAGAAACAAGATGCGGGCATTAATCATCGGCGGGGTCGGCGGTATGGGTCAGGGAGTTGCCAGAGATCTGATCAAGCAGGAACAGGTCACCCAGGTGATTCTGGCCGACCTGTACCCGGATCCGGAACGGCTGTCAAAAAAATTGCAGGAGAGCAAAAAAACAAGCCTGATCAAAATGGATGTCAACGACCATGGGGCCATGGTGGAAGCCTTTGGAAAAGTGGACGTGGTCATCAACACCGCAGGCCCTTTTTACAAGACAGCCGTGCCCGTGGCCAGGGCTGCCGTGGCGGCAAAGGTCAATTATATCGACATCTGCGACGATTATGAAGGCACCCAGATTCTCTTTGATTCGGAAATAGACCAGATGGCCAGGGAAGCCGGCATTACGGTCCTGACCGGCATGGGATCGGATCCCGGCACCAACAATGTGCTGGTCAAATGGTATGCCGACCGCCTGGACACGGTGGAGGAGATTTTTCTGTATTGGGTGGTGAGCATTGCCGAGCTGGCCGGTGCTGCCTGGGATCACAGCCTTCACATGACCCTGGGGAAAATCCCCCAGTATATGGATGGAAAACTGGTCCATGTGGAAGGCGGAACCGGGGAAGTGGCCGAGCAGTTTTTAGAGCCCCTCGGCACCTGCCATGTCCGCTATGTGGGACATCCACAGCCCATCACCCTTCCCAAATATATCAAGGGCGTTAAAAATATCATCATCAAGGGCGCCCTGATTCCGTTGTGGGTGGATGAACTGATCAAAGAGCAAAAAGAGACCGGACTGTTGAGCACAGAACCCATGGAGATCAAGGGGAAAACCATCATTCCCTATGACCTGGCCCTGAAACTCTGGGAAACCATCCCCCAGGGAAGGGACAACGGCCCCCAGTCGTCGGGCCTTAAGGTCATTGTCAAGGGGACAAGAAAGGGGAAAAAGGTCACCTACACCGCCGACATGGTGGGCAGAATGGCGCCGGGGACAGGGCTTCCCGCATCCATCGCCGCCCTTATGATGGACGCAGGAGAGGTGACGGTCAAAGGGGTGGTGGCCCCGGAAGGCTGCATTGACCCGGATAAATTTCTCGGGGCATTTTTAAAACGGGGGGCCCGGATCCACCAGACCGAGAAAATAGACTCCATGTTTGAAACAAATGGCTAGGACATATATCAGGAGGCCTTGAATGAAAGAGACACCCAAATTAAACATCACCCAAAGCCGAAAATTGTATGAAGAGGCCCTGGAACTTGTGCCCGGCGGGGTTCTGGGTGCCAGAAAACCCACGGATTTCATTGACGGCGAATATCCCATCTTTCTGGAAAGCGGAAAAGGCTGCCGCCTGACGGATGTGGACGGCAATGAGTTTGTGGATTTTCTCTGCGGTTACGGCCCCATCATCCTGGGGTATCGGGAAGAAGAGGTGGATGAGGCGGTTTACCGGCAGATTCGGGACAAGGGCTTTTGTTTCACCCTGACCCAGGGCTACCAGAACCTGCTGGCCAGAAAACTGACCCAATTGGTGCCCTCTTCCGAGATGAGCATTTTTCTGAAAACCGGGTCCGATGCCACCACGGCCAGTATCCGCATTGCCCGTGCCCATACGGGCAAACTCAAGGTCATGCGCTGCGGTTACCACGGCTGGCATGACTGGTGCGTTGAAATGAAGGGCGGCATTCCGTCCAAATTCTGGGAAGATGTATTTGAATTCAGATACAATAGACTGGATCAGCTGGAAGAGCTCATGGCCCTCCATGGAGAGAACACCGCCGCCATCATCATGACCCCCTTTGGCCACCCCAACCATCAGAAAATGCAGATCCCGGAACCCGGGTTCCTTGAAGGGGTCAGAAAGATTGCCGACCAATACGGGGCAGTCCTGGTCTATGATGAAATCCGCACGGGCTTTCGTCTGTCCATGGGCGGCGCCCAGAAACTCTACGGGGTAACCCCGGATTTAACAGTCCTGGGCAAGGCCATGGCCAACGGCTACCCCTTGTCGGTTGTCACCGGAAAACGGCAGATCATGATGGCAGCTGAAAAAAAGCTGTTTATCTCCTCCACCTTTTTCCCCAACAGCGAGGCCTTTGTGGCAGCCCTTAAAACCATCGAGATCCTGGAACGGGATCAGGTGCTGGAAAGCATCTGGGAAAAAGGCGCCTGGTTCATGGAAAAAATCCAGGGCCTCCTGGATGCCCATAATGTGGGAGCCCAGCTTTCAGGGGTTGCCCCCATGTTCTACATCACCTTTAAAAAGGATGAAACCGGCGCCTACAAAGCCAAAAGAACCGATTTTTACACCCAGCTCATCCGGAAGGGTTTCTTTTTTACCCCCTTCCACCATGCCTATATCAGCCACCGCCACACCCGGGCAGACCTGGAACTGACCCTGACGGCCATGGATGAAGCCTTTGCCTTTATCAAGGACAAGTATCCGTGAAAGCACACCCTCAGCCCCGGAAGCCCGGGGCTGAGGATCTCCTTTTTTTCAGTCCGCTTCCTGATCGGGATTGAGACCCTTTAAAATTTGGGGTGATCCATCACCTTAAAGAGTTTCATCAAAACAAAGGATACAATAGCAATCCCGGCAAAGGCCAAAAGGGTGACACCAAGACTCCAGTTCCACCAGAGGGGAGCGTTGACCAGCATCATACAGGGAAACAGAATGGGCAGCACCAGAAGGTTCATCAGGGCCAGTTCAATGACGGCAGTGGTTTTAAATTCCGGGTCCACGATTCTGAGCAATAACAGACCGCAGGTGGCGGTTCCGGTAACGGTGCCGAAAATCGACACCATTCTTTCAAGGTTCTCCGATACCAGTCGACGCCCGAGATACACAACCACCAGCAGGGTCAATGCACCGTTAATGATGGATATGAGGGCAATGGGTAAAATATATTGCCACACCACTGCCAGCTGGATGGCGGGGATGGTCGCCACGATCAGATAGTCCACCGACCAGCCGGTAATTCTTTTTTGAATGCCCGGGTCCAGCAGATAGCCGAAATGAAGCTGATCCATGATCCAGCGCACCAGGATGGAGATTGCCAGACCGAAAAAGAAGAAAAACCCCCAGAGCATTTTCGCGACATCCCCACCCACAAGCTGTCCCAGGCCATCCACCAGAAAATAGGTCACCAGGTAAACAAACCCGACCACCGCGGTCTGAAATGCCATGGAATCAATATTACTGGAATGCAGGTTCAAGTGCCCTGCACTTTCCCTTTGGCTGTTTTGGGGGCGCAATCCCTTCAAAAATTCTTTGGGCAGGGCCTGGTGTTTGCCGCCTTTTGCCAATCCCCTGCGAAGGCCCCAGTTGGCAAGGGGGACCCCGATGAAAAACGCAAACACAAACCCGATTGCGGCAAAGGTCAATCCGATGGTAACGGCGTGGTCAAACCCCACCCCTTCCCACACTTTTCCAAATGACAAGGCCTGGCCCGGTCCTTCATTAAACCCCAGGGAGGATAAAAACCCAAAGGTCGGGAACAGATCCGTCCCGAAAAAACCAAACACCAGGACGACAAGCCCGCCGATGATGGCCTGAACCGGGAAGGTGATCCCCTGGGTCAATGCCATCCACAGGGATCCTTTAAAAACACCCGACTTCCCGGCACCGGATGGATTGGGATTGGTATCCTTGGTTAAGCCGATGGAAATAAAGGAAAGATTAAACAAATGATAGGCAAAGGTTTCAAGGGAGGTGGAGCCGATCCTTACCCACTCCATATTGATCAGGATACTGCCGATCACCCCGCCAATGAGGCAGCTGGGGAACAAATATTTTTGAACAAAGGATACCTTTGCCCGGATGAGGGTACCCAGCAAAAGCAAACCGGACAAAAAACCAAATACCAATAAAGAATCAAATGGAAAGGGGCTGTTCATGGTGTCTCCTCTTCTGGGGTGTTAAAAAATCATGTTTGTATATTCTACCAGTAACCGTTCTCTCAACTTTGCCGGGACTGCGTCGAGCATTTCATTGATTGGGGCCATTTGTTTGGGAAACCCCTTTCCGCCGATTTCTGCCAGTTCGAGCAATTGGGCTATCTCCGCGTCACTCAAGGCGTTTGGGTCCTTGTTCTCAAACTCTTTTTTCAATGCGTCGCCGGTTGCGCCATAGGGGATATGCCGTATTTTTTCAATGCTTTGGGTCAGATCCTTTAAAAAGGCCTCCACCCATTTTACATTTGAAAAATTGATAGACAGATGAATATTGTGCCGGGAATGGGCATAGGACAATGCCGGCTGGATATACCACCCGATAGCGTTCATCTCATCAATGAGATGGAAAACACTGATGGTTTTTGAGGTAAACGAAAACATGCAAAAATCGGGTTCGGCCATGAGGATCAGATCCTTGTGATCGCGAATCCCTTCAACCAGTTTGCGGGTGGCAGCAATCTTTTTTCGGGCAATGTCCAGATATCCCTCTTTGCCTATAAAATTCAAGACCGCATAGGCGGCAGCCATGGGCCCGCCGCTTCTGGAACTCATGATGGCATTGTTGATGATGGTATATCCCGTCCAATGGGAGCAGGCAAAAATCTGATGTTTCCGGATCTCTTTGTTTCGGTACAATACCAGGGAAGCGCCCTTGGGCGTATAGGCATATTTGTGCAGGTCCATGGAGATGGAGGTTACCCCGGGCACGCTGAAATCAAAATCAGGCACGGCCTCCCCCAGTTTTTTAAAAAAAGGCAGCATGAATCCCCCCACACAGGCATCGGTGTGGAAGAGAATGTTGTTGTCTTGGGCAACGCCTGCCATGGCGGCAATGGGGTCGATGACACCATGGGCATAGGAAGGAGCAGATCCCACAATGAGAATGGTGTTTTCGGTAATGGCATTTTTGACCGCGGTCACATCGGCCCTGAAATTTTCATCAACCCCTGTGGGGACGATGGTGACGCCCAGATATTTGGCGGCTTTATGAAAGGCGGCATGGGCCGTGATGGGCAGAATCATTTCCGGTTTTTTGATGGCAGCTTTGTTGGCTGCTGCAAACTCCCTGGCCGCTTTTACCGCAAGAATGATACTCTCGGTCCCGCCACTGGTAAAATTTCCCACCGCCTCTTTGGGGCCGTTCAAATGGGCAAGCCCCATTTCCACGACCTCTTTTTCAAATTTATAAAGACTTGGAAAAGAGGTAAAATCCAGGGCATTTTCCGTCAGAAATTTCATGTAGGCTTGTTTGCCCACTTCCATGGCTTCTGCGCCCGGGTCAAATACATACCCAAACACTTTTCCCGATTGCCAGTCTAAATCATCTGCTTTGAACGCCTCCAATCGATCGGTAATATCCTTCCGGCTCATTCCTTTTTCCGGTAATTTCATCACGCGCCTCCATCTTTATGGTGAAAATCATTGCAGTAAAGACTGTGTCAACGTTGTTATCGCCATTAAAATTAATAAAAATAAAACCCGTTTTTTGAAAATTTCAGGATCTGTTTTAAAATAGGACCGGCTCCCCAATGCAATACCACACAACAAGGGAATAACAAAAAGGCCGATCAAAGAAAAGGTATGGGATGTGATCAGCCCGTTTATGGCGCAAACACCCGATGCAACCAGGTCGGTTGCCAAAAAAAATGCAATCAGGGATGCCCGTGAAATATGGGTTCCCCTGGGAGAAGAAAAATAAAACAACACCACCGGCGGGCCGCCAATGGCGGCAGCGCCGTTAATAATGCCCGAGACGGTGCCGGTTAAAATGGTGAGGGGTTTGCCGGGCATGGAGCTGAAGGTGATTCCTTTCCACAGAAGGGGGATGAGCAAAAGAACGATCATTGACACGCCAAGGCGCATATACGGGTCCGGCATATTGGAAAGCAGATAAACCCCCACGGGCGTGCCAACCACAATCCCCATCAATAGATAGGACAGGGATGACCAATCCACATCCTTGAAGATCCTGGGCAGCAGATAGCAACTGGCCAAAACTTCCATCAATAAAATGGCCGGAACGATATCGGATAGGGAATACACCAGGGAAAGGCCCAGCACCAGGATCATAGAGGCGCCGAATCCGCTGTATCCCCTGACAAATCCGGCCAGAAAAACAACAAGCACGGAATAGATCAAAAATAGTGTTTCCATATTATTGGGCAAGACTTGCCGGTTGGAATGCAGCATGGGCCATGAACAACGCCTCCATTGATTTGTATCAGCAATTTACCCCAAAGCCAGCCAGACCCCCACCCCGGCCATGAGAGAACCGGATATTGCGTTGAGCAATCGTATATTGCCCTGTTTTTCCAGAAACCGGGTCAAAACGCGACCGCCGTTGGAATAAAGGACCAGGCAGAAAAACTCGGTTATCAAAATAATGACCACCAGAATGGTCATCTGGGGCAAAAAGGGCTTGGACGGCGTAATAAAGGGGGGTAGCAGGGACACCATGAATGCCCAGCCCTTGGGGTTGGCTATGGCCGTGACAAATCCCTGGACCATGAGGGTTTTGGGTCGGATCGTTTCCAGGCCCGGCAAATTGGATGCCAGGGAAAAATTCCCCCGGGAACAAAGCATCCGGATTCCCAGGTAGACAAGATAGGCCCCCCCCATATATTTTAACAAAAGGAACAAGGAGGGGTATCTGAGCATAATGGCTGCCACCCCGCAGACGGCGGCCATGGAGACCAGGGCCACGCCTAAAAGCTCCCCCCACATCATGTAAAAGGTTTTTTTTACCCCAATGGTCATGCCCAGGGTCAACGCCAGGGTCATGCACATTCCCGGGGTAATGGAGACCACAAAAAAGGTGGGGATAAATAGGGTTAATACCGCTGGTTCAATCATGGAGGATCCCAATCAATTGGGCCTCATCCAGGATGACGACCCCCAGGTCCTGGGCTTTTTTAAGTTTGGAACCGGCATCCCTTCCTGCCACCAGAAAATCTGTTCGGGCGGATACACTGCTGGTCACCTTGGCCCCCAGGGCTTCAAGATGCTTTTTGGCATCATTCCGTGTCAGGGTCTCAAGGGTACCGGTGAGCACCAGGGTCTTGCCGGATAAGGGATGGGTGGCATCGATCTTTTTTGCAAACAGGTCATTGTGGATCATAACCCCTGCTGCCAGGATCTGCTGAAGAATGGTCCTGTTTTCCTGGTTTTCAAAAAATCGGACCACAGCAGCCGCTGTTGTTTCCCCCATGCCATGGATGTTTTCAAGTTGTTGTTTGTCTGCCCCCATGAGGGCATCCAGGGTCTCAAACTGCCGGGCCAAAAGTCTTGCGGCATTTTCACCGGTGTGATCAATGCCCAGGGCAAATATAAACCGGGAAAAACTGATCTGCTTTGACCCCTCAATGGCTGCGATCAGGTTGGCGGCGGATTTTTCTGCCTGGCGGTCCAGTTCTGACAGGCGCTGCCTATCCAGAGTGAACAGATCGGCAAAAGAGGAAAGCAGCCCTTCATTGACCAATTGGTCCACGATCTTTTTGCCCAGGCCGTCCATGTCAAACCCTTTTTTGGATACAAAATGTTTGATCCGCTCTGTCAGCTGGGCCCTGCAGGCAATATTGATGCATTTTACGGCAGCCTCATCTTCCACCCGTCTCACCCGGCTGTTGCACACAGGACAGGTGTCGGGCATCTCAAAGGGGCGTTCATTTCCCTTTCTGGCAGATTCGATGATCTTGACCACCTTGGGAATCACGTCTCCTGCCCGGACAACCAGGGCCGTGTCCCCCACCCGGATATCCTTTCGCCGAATTTCATCGGCATTGTGAAGGGTGGCCCGGGACACCATCACCCCGCCGACGTTGACAGGTTCCAGTATGGCCACAGGGGTCAGGGTGCCGGTGCGCCCCACCTGGACAATGATATCCTGGATCAGGGTGGTGGCCTGCACGGCTGCAAACTTATAGGCAATGGCCCACCGGGGGCTCTTGATTTTTTCTCCCAGGGCCTGCTGAAGGTCCAGGCGGTCTACCTTGATGACCATGCCGTCGATTTCATAATCCAGGTTGGACCGGATTTCGGCCAATCGTCGGTAAAAATCCAGGACCTCTTTGAGGGAAATATGGGTTTGGATGTGTTCGTTCACGGGAAAACCAAAATTTTTCAGGGCCGCAAGCATGCCGGCCTGGGTTTCAAAGGCCATGCCCACCACCTGCCCCACCCCATAGACAAAGATCCTGAGAGGTCTCGTGGCGGTGATCCGGGAATCCAGTTGCCGCAAGGAGCCTGCCGCCGCATTTCTGGGATTTGCAAACACAGCTTCCCCTTTTTCCAGGCGGGTTTTGTTCAGGCGTTCAAAATCCTTGTGGGTGATGATGATCTCTCCCCGAACCTCCAGGAGCTCCGGCACCCCAGCTTGGGTCTTCTGCAACCGAAGGGGAACCGACGGGATGGTCCGGACATTCTCGGTGATCACTTCCCCCATGAAACCGTCGCCCCGGGTTGTGGCCCGGGTCAGCATACCGTTCTCATAGGTCAGTTCAACAGCCACCCCGTCCAGTTTGGGTTCAGCCGTATAAAAAATTTTATCAAAATCCAGGTTTTTGATATTTCTTTCGTGAAACGCCTTCACATCCTCATCCCCAAAGGCATTGTCCAGGCTGAGCATGGGAATGGAGTGGGCAGCGGATTCAAAGGCGGCAAGGGGAGGGGCTCCCACCCGTTTGGTTGGGGAATCGGCCACAGAAAGTTCCGGGTATCGGGTTTCAATTTCAACAAGCCGGGCAAGGAGTCGGTCATATTCCCCATCGGAAATGATGGGGTCATCCATAACATGGTAGCGATGGCTGTGATCGGTCAATTCTTTTTGAAGTTTTCTGGCTTCCTGTTCCAGGCTAGGTTTCATCTGTGATCATTTTCCCGGCAAAGTTTATCACTGCATCACAGGCTGATTTTCTTGCCGCTTTAAAGGTTTTTTTCCGAAACCCGGGTTCCCAGTCTCCGGAGGCCAGGGAATCCGAGACCACCAGAAGCGCTGTGAGGTTCACGCGTCTAAATTGCGCCACGGCAAACAGGGCGGAACATTCCATTTCCACGGCACAGGCTCCCTTCTCCCTGAACCAGGCCACTTTTTGGGGTGTTTCCCGGTAGATGGCATCCGTGGTCCAGATGGGAAGGCGGCTGACCCCAAGGCCCGAGGCTTTCACATGGTCATACAATTGATCTGACAAATTTTGATCCGGGGTTGTACAGGGCAACTCGGGATCCAGCTTCTGGTAATTGCAGGAGGTGCCCTCGTCCACAATGGCATGGGCGGGGATGACCAGATCCCCGCAGTTTAAGTCAGGGGAAATGGCCCCGCACCATCCCAATACAAGGATATCTTGTGCACCCTTGGCAATCAAAGACTCGAGCAGCATCACCCCGTAGGGCGCCCCGATATAGGGGCCTGCAATGGAAATACCGTCTGCTTGCCGGGTCATCAGCGAGCCCATGAAAAAAGACCTGGTTTCTGATTTTCCCGGAAGTGTCCGCAGATACCGGATATCGGGTTCCGTGCTCACCAAAACGGCGCAAGGCCCGATATCCCTGGCCTGCCTTGCACCTAGCGGTGGTACAATGGATTCATTATTCAGGTCCGACCATGTCGGATAATTCATCCTTTACCTCATCAATGATGTTATAGATCCAATCAATATCTTCAACGGAAAGACGACCGGCCTTGGAAGGCGCCCTGTCGGATCCGTCCTTTTTCTTAAGAATTCTGGGCCCTATCTGGACCTTGGGCTCGCCCTCTCCGTACTGCTGGATTGAGATCAAAAGTCCTGTTTCCTCATTCTTCCATTCTTTTACCATTTTGTCCTTTTCAGGATCATAACCTGCCATAAAGTATTCCTTTCTTGGGGCTTGGGGAAATGGGGTCAGGCTTGTGTTGTTGGGTTATTGAGACAATAACCCAACAACACAAGCCTGACCCCAATCTGTTATGTTACCCCGATTATATCATTGAAAAATCGGCAATGTTCTTAAACAGGCCGGATACAGATGCCAGAAGTGCCATCCTGTTATTTTTGACGGCTTCATCATCGGCAAAAACCATTACATCATCAAACAACTTATCCACCAGGGGTCTCAGGGTGGCAATCTCTTTTAACGCACCATCATAATTCCCTTTTTCTATCAAAGCTTCAACCATTGAGGCGACTTTTGTGCAGGCCTCAAACAAATTGGTTTCTGCCGGATATTCGAACAGGGCCGTATTCACGTCCCGGGCCGCAAGTTCACCGGCCTTTTTCTGGATATTCTCCACCCGTTTAAAGGTAATGGCAAGGGGCTCAAAATCCGGTGCCTGTCTTAGGCTATCCAGGGCTTTTACCCGCAATTGCACATCGGGAATATTGTCAAAAGATGCTGCCAGGGCTGAATTCACGGCTTCCTTTGAAAAACCCCGGTCGGTCATGATATTGACCATTCTGTTTTGGAGAAATTCCTTTACCTGGGCTGAGATCACGTTCTTTTTTGCTATATCTGTCACAAAGCCGGCCACTCCGATTTCAATGAGGCCTGCCAGGGAAAGAACCAGATTTTCTGCCTGGAGGATCTGGAGGATACCAATACCCAGGCGACGCAGGGCGTAAGGGTCTGCCCCCCCCGTTGGAATCAGACCAAGGGAAAAACAGCCGCAGATGGTGTCCAGTTTGTCGGCAATGGCCAGCAATGCCGCCGTGGGGTTTTCCGGCAAATCACCCCCGGACTGGACCGGCCGATAATGCTGTTCAATGGCATCTGCCACATCGGCATTTTCCCCGCCCTTTATGGCATAGGCCCGGCCAATGAATCCCTGGAGTTTGGTGAACTCAATCACCACCTGGCTGACAAGGTCGGATTTGCAGATCATGGCGGCCCGGGCCACCTTGGTTTTAAGACTTTCCTTGTCTGCATAGGCGGAAGCGTCTGCCAGATACGCTGCCAAAACCCCAATACGCTGGGTCTTTTCATAGACAGATCCCAATTGTGCCTGGAAGGTCACCTTCTTTAACTTTTCAGTAAACGCATCCAGACTGGATTCACAATCGGCTTCATAGAAAAATTTGGCATCGGAAAGCCTTGCGCGCAATACCTTTTCATGGCCCCTGGCCACAAGATCCATATCCTTTGCCAGGGTATTGTTTACGGCAATGAACAAAGGCTTGAGTTTTTTATTTTCATCCACCAGGGCAAAATATTTCTGGTGCTCCCGCATGGCGGTGATCAACACCTCATCCGGCACCCCAAGAAACTGGTCATCAAAGCGTCCCACCACAGGATACGGGTATTCCACCAGATTGGCCACGATATCCACCAGGGCCGGATCCTCAAGAACATGGCTGCCGTGTTGTTTGGCCAGGGCCTGGATGGCATCTGTCAGCATCTGCTTTCTTTTGTCAATATCGACAATGACATTGGCGGATGCCATGAGAGCTTCATAATCATCCGCCCTTTCAATGGTCAGTGGTTGGGGATGCATGAACCTGTGACCAAAAATCTGGTTGGAAGCATGGATGTTTCCAACGGAAAAATGAAGCACCTGGCCGCCCAGCATTCCCACAAGGGAGATAATAGGCCGTGCAAAGCTTATGGAAAGACTTCCCCATCGCATGCTTTTGGGAAAGGGCATATCAAGAATCTGCTTGGGCATCATCTGTTCAAGAATGGCCAGAGACGGCTCACAGGTTTCTTTTACCACCGCCGTCAGGTAACGCCCCTTGTCCGTATCCGCCAAAATGATATCCTCCACCCGGATGCCTGCTTTTTCTGCAAATTTCCGGGCAGCAAGGGTTGGCGCACCCTTTTCATCAAACCCCACCCGTTCAGGGGGACCGGATACGGTAGAGGTAAAAGGATTCTGGGTATCTGCCACATTTGCAACCATGAGCACAAGACGCTTGGGGGTCCCCAAAATCTTTGCTTCTCCATGGTTGATACGGGCCTTTGTGAGTGCGTCTAGGATATTTGCCTTAAATGCTGTCAGTGCAGGGACAATATAGCCTGCCGGAATCTCTTCACAGCCGATTTCAATTAAAAGTGTATTCAATTTATCTTAGCCCTCCCTGGGTTCAATAGTGGATGCCCCAATTCCTGTCTCTGGGAAAGATAGGCCTGGGAAGCCACCCGGGCAATATCCCGTATCCGCTTTATATACCCGGTTCTTTCCGTCACACTGATGGCACCCCTGGCATCCAGCAGGTTAAAGGTATGGGAACATTTGAGGCAATATTCATAGGCGGGAATCACAAGCCCTCGGGCAATTATTCTGTGGGCTTCTGCCTCATATTTTGTAAACAAATCAAACAAAAGATCCACATCCGCCACTTCAAAATTGTAGGTGGACTGCTCCACCTCCTGCTGGTGATAAACATCCCGATAGGTGATTGTATCATTCCATTTCAGGTCAAACACATTGTCCACCCCCTGCAGGTACATGCAGATCCGTTCCAGCCCATAGGTCAGCTCCACGGGTATGGGATTGACCTCCACCGAGCCCGTCATCTGGAAATAGGTGAACTGGCTGACTTCCATGCCGTCCAGCCACACTTCCCAGCCAAGACCCGAAGCACCCAGGGTAGGAGATTCCCAGTCGTCCTCCACAAATCTGATATCGTGTTCCAGGGGATCCACCCCCAGCACTTTGAGAGAATCAAGGTACAATTGCTGCACATCCGGAGGAGAGGGTTTCAAAATGACCTGGTATTGATAATAATGCTGAAGCCGGTTGGGGTTTTCCCCATACCTGCCGTCGGTGGGCCTTCTGGACGGCTGTACATAGGCCACCTTCCAGGGTTCCGGGCCAAGGGCTTTCAACAGGGTTGTGGGATGAAATGTGCCTGCCCCCACTTCCATATCATAGGACTGAATCAGGACGCACCCCTTCTTTGCCCAGAAATTGTTCAGGTTTAAGATAACATCTTGAAAATTCATGTTACTCCCGTCTTGCTATATTAGGTTTAAATCAAAATACCGTTGGTATCTATACCTGTGTCAAGAAGCTTTGCATCTGGCACAGGTTCCAGCAATTTTTTCCAGGCCAAGGCCAGGTCTAAAATTTTGTCCCGTTCTCCAATTGCCCAGAGACACCCCCCCCCACCGGCCCCAGTAAACCGGGCACCGCAATTTAATGCAACAGCTCTTTCAAACAACTTTTTACCGGTATTGTCAAGGACCTCTGGTGTCATTTCAAGTCGCAGGCGTGTCTCTTGGGCCATCAATTCCCCGGCCAGGCTGAAATTTTTGGTCTTGACAGCCCTGTAAAATTCTTTTGTTATTTCCACAATTTTTTCAAAAATGGCGGTTGTTTCCCCCCGGATAAAGGCGTCAACCCATTGTTTATTAATATCTTTTGAAACATGGGGAATTCCGCAATAGGCCACCAGTATCTGGTCATTGAAATCCACCAGGTCCTGGGTATTTTCAAATACCGGAATTCGTTCAAATTCAGGGCCGGTTTCCCCCATTTGCCATTCCCAGAGATTTACCCCGCCAAAGGCAGCAGCAGCATGGTCCTGAACCCCACAGGGGACCCCTGCCACACTGGATTCAATATAGTGGGCCAGCCACACAATTTTTTTAGGATTGATGGGTTCTCCCAGAACCGCATAAAAAGCGGCTATGATTGCAACAGCAGCTGCCGATGATCCGCCCAGGGCGCTCTTGGGGGGGGAAGTGGAATTGATCTGAATATGGATTCCGTCGGCATCAAAATACCGGGCAACGGCGAACATCAGGCCCATGGGGTGATCAAACCGCACCGTGTCCCGGTCAAATTCTGCGGATGCAAACCCTTTGGAAGAGATGCGTATCCTGCCCTTTGTCCAGGTAGAAAGGGTGACATGGGTCCGCATGTCCAGGGCAATATTAAAACTGGCAGGTTTCAGATGGGCCAGGGGCAAATAAAAAGTTGAGATGTCCAGGGTGCCGCCAAGGTCCACCCGGCAGGGCACAGAGGCCCGGATTTCTTTTTTCTCCAGCAAATGGGTGTAGTTCATTGTTCCTGTCTCAATTGTCGTAAAAAATTTAAACTTTTAAACTCCCGCCCGATATGGAACGGGATAAAGGATTCCAGCAAAATCTGACCCTCCTTGATGGCAAAGGGGGAAAATTTGATTCTGTCTGCCCTTCCGGTTTCAACCGTATTTATCCAGAACAATTGTTTCAGGGTGCCTTTTGCCACCTGCAGCCCATATCCTAAATTTTTGTTCAGACACTTGTTGCAGACGATCTTGCCCTCCTTAAAATCAAACCGGACACTTTTTTGGGGAATCATATCCAGCAAGGTTTTACAATTCTCGCAATATTCGATGATGGGACTGAATCCTGAGATACGCATAAATCGGATCTGGAACAACAGGCTTAAAACCTCCATTGGAATCTCAGCCCTGTTGAGCATGTCCAGAACAAAAAAGAGCAAATCATACAACTGGGTCTGGGCTTTGTCCTCTTCCAGCCAGAAATAGATCAGTTCTACCCAATAGCAGGCATAGGCGGTCTTAGAAATATCATAGCGGATATTGGCAAATCCGGTTTCAAGGTCGGTCTGGGAAAGAATGATCATGGAATTTTTATTTTTTTTGGGAAAGGTACACTGGATATGGTTGACGGAAAACAGATCCAGGGCGCCTGAAAATCGTTTCACGCTTTTTTTGGCGTTTTTGGCGATCACGCACAGCTTGCCCCGGGATTGGGTCAGAAAGGTGATAATAAAATCATGATCGCCGTATTCTATTTTGCGCAATAGAATGGCATCTGTACAAAAATCCGTCATGGAACGCTAAATACCCATAAGCATTTTTGCAATCATAAAATAGCAATACACACTGACAATATCTATGGAGGTTGTGACAAAGGGGCCTGTGGCCACTGCCGGGTCAATATGGAACCGCTCTAAAATCAGGGGCACGGCAGATCCCACAAGGGCTGCAACCGACATGGAACAGAGGATGGAAAGCCCCACAGCAATAGCCAATGCCCAGGAAAAGGGTTCGGCCGCAAAGGTAAATTTTGCCACAATTCCAATCAGAGTGCCGTAGGTTACCCCGAGAATTAATCCGACTGCCAACTCCTTTGACACCACCCAGGAAAAATCCTGGAGGTTGATACGGCCCATGGCAATACCCCGGACCACAATGGTTGAACTCTGGGTGCCGATATTGCCCCCCATGCCCATGATCACCGGGATAAAGGCGGCAAGGCCTGTAAATTTTGCCAGGGTATCTTCAAACCCGCCAATGATAAAAAAAGCAGCCACTCCGCCAAGGCAACTTGCGAACAACCAGGGAAGCCGAATCCTTGTACCCTTTATAATGGTCTGGGTTTCCACATACTCATCCCCGACGCCGGCCATTTTCAACATATCTTCGGTCGCGGCTTCGTGGAGGATGTCAATGACGTCATCCACCGTCACAATACCCACCATTCTATTTTCATCATCCACTACAGGGACTGCCAGATAATCATAACGAGAAACCAGCCTAGCCACTTCTTCCCTGTCGGTATAGGTTTTGGCACACACAAGATCCGTGGCCATGAATTCTTTTAAGGGCTTGTCCGGATGAACCACCACCAGCTGGCGAAGGGAACTGACCCCCACCAGCTTGCCATAGGCATCAATAACATAGATGTAAAAGGGCATTTCAACATCCAGATATTTGTTCTGCAATGATTCAATGACCTGTTTTGCCGTGACATCTTCTTCCAGGGCAATAAAATCGGTGACCATGATACTGCCGGCCGTATCCTCCCCATAACTCATCAGCTGTTCTACATTGTCAGACTCCTCTTTTTGCATCTTGGCCAGAATCTGATCCGACAGCTCTTCATCCAGAAGACCCAAAAGTTCTGCGGCATCATCGGATGGCAGGTGGTTAAAAATCACGACCAGCTGCTCTATTTCGATCGTTTTCACAAATTCAAGAAAAATGGGCTCATCCAATTTTGAGAAAAGGATGCCGATTTGTTCC
>VMSR01000030.1 GCA_013792075.1 Desulfobacula sp. | reverse complement strand
TCGTTTCAGTTGAAACAGGGTGGAGAATGGAGACTTTCGCCGGCATACGATGTCTGTTATTCGTATGATTCTAAAAATGTGTGGGTAAACCAGCAGACGTTAAGTATAAATGGAAAACATAGGAATATAGATAAAGAAGATTTAATGACGGTTGCCAAAGCAAACAACATAAAAAAAGGTGAAAAAATAATTAAGGAAATCAATACGGTGGTCAAGAACTGGAAAGATTTTGCAAACCAGACAAAAGTAAGAAAAGAATTGTTGCAGACCATTCAAGACAATTTGCATACTTTGAAGGGCACACTATGAAATTCAACCAGCCAAATGCACTGGACGAGCCGGTGATTTAGGTCGTTAAAATTATTATGGCACCGTCAGTATCGGTTACCGAGAATTGCTGCTGGCAGGTTTGCCGTATTGACAATATTTTCACTTATCGACTATAGTATGCCCGTCAGGCAGATAAAAAGCACAATGGAACAGGCATCAATGGAACAGGAAAAAAAAACAACACCGGAAAAAAAAATAACCCCCCAGGCCCAAAGAAGGGAGCGGGAACGCGAATACCGGTATCGGACCATTTTATCGGCAGCAGAAACGCTTTTTGCCAAAAAAGGGTTCCGGAAAACCAGTGTGGAGGAGATTGCCGACCTGTCCGAAGTCTCGGTGGGAACGGTATATTTTTATTTTAAAGACAAGGAAGAGCTTCTGATCCATCTTTTTGATGAAAGTCTCTACCAGCTCAGGTCCATTCTGGGCAAAGAATTTGAACGCGCCGATTCCCCGGTCAAGGGGATGGCCATGGCCGGCCATGCGTTTTTCGATGAATTCTGCACCCATTATGCCCAGAAAGCCTTGATTCTGTTCAGGGAATCCCCGGGTCACGGCAAAAGAATGGAATCCCGGCGGAAAAACATGTCTGAAATCATCGCCAAGGATTTAAGCCAGGCCATTGACCGCCTCAGAAAGGATGCCGGCTGTAAATTTCGCAGCAAAAATTCATCGGCAGTCTATGCCATGTGCATTCTGGGGGTCTATGAGAAAGTGGCCTACCACTTTCTCACAGAGCCGGATGATCCGGAGAGGACCAAAGAAATGGCATTGGATGCCGTGGATTTCATCATCGGCGGCATCAAGGACATTACGGGACCTGCCAATCCCCAGTGATCCGGGCTATCAAAAAAGGGTTCGCCCTCCTTTGCGAATACCTTCCTTTTAATCCTGTTCTTTAAACCGGTTCAGGGTTTGTTCTGCCTGGACCATGATCCGGTCAAACAATTCTTTGACCGTGGGGATGTCGCGGGCAAGACCCACCCCCTGGCCGCAGGCAATAATCCCTTCTCTCATATCTCCATTGGCATACATGGATTTTGCCTTTAACCCGGAAACCACTTCCAGGATTTGTTCAAAACCAGCTCCCTGGGCTTCCAGTTCAAGGCACCGGTCGGCAGCCGGATTGGCCAACACCCTGTGGGTGGCATTGATGGACCGCATAACCAGTCGGGTATCAATTTCCGTTGAATTGAGCAAAATCTGTTTGATATTGTCGTGGATGGGACATTCCCGGGTGGTCAGAAGCCGGGTTCCCATTATGACGCCGTCGGCCCCCAGACAAAAGGCCGCAGCCACTCCCCTGCCGTCGGAGATGCCGCCTCCCCCCACCACCGGGATGGTCACCGCATCCTTGACCACCGGGATGAGGACCATGGTGGCAATGTCAAAATTTCCCGTGGCACCGCCGTTTTCATATCCCACCACCGTGACAAGATCGGCACCCAGGCCTTCCACCTTCTTTGCATACCGGGGTCCCACACATTTGTGCATCCAGGTCATGCCGCAGGCTTTGAAGTGTTTGCTAAGCTCAACCGGCGCGGCATGTCCCGAGGTTTCCACCACCTTTACCCCTTTGGCCTTCATGATATCCAGGTAGAGGGTGTTGTCCACGGGCCGGATGGCCGGAAACAGGCTCAGGTTTACGGCAAAGGGTTTGTCCGTGAGCGCAAAGGTTTTTTTTATTGCGGTTTCAAAATCTTCCGGCGTTTTATAAATGGTGGATGCCAGGATTCCCATGCCGCCTGCATTGGAAACGGCCGCCACAAACTCCGGCGTGGAGATGGACATCATGGCGCCCCCCAGGAGGGGGTATTTTATGCCCAGAAGTTTTGTCATATCTGTTTGAATCAACTAGCCCCAAAATAAGCGTGTGTCCTCAAAATTTTTCCTATAGGCAATAGAACAACTTGAGGCATCATTTTTGTTTTTAAAACATTTCCAGTTTGCACACCAATCCCTGCAAATCTTTATGGAAACGGATTTTGTGTTGTTCATAT
>VMSR01000095.1 GCA_013792075.1 Desulfobacula sp. | reverse complement strand
GACTTTATGGCCAAACATAACCTATCTACCTTTGTACGAGAGCATTCCAAGTCGCTTGGCAATTCAGATGCAAAGGTTTTGCTGGTTGAATTTATGGACCCTGCCTGTGAAACCTGTGCAGCATTTTCACCCCTTGTTAAACAAATGATGGCAGACAATCCCGGGAAAATAAAATTGGTTCTTCGGTATGCCCCCTTCCATGACGGGGCAGATTATTTTGTAAAGATTCTTGAAGCCTCCAAAAACCAGGGAAAATATTGGGAAACCCTTAAAGTGATGTTTGACTCCCAATCGGAATGGGCCAGTCATAGTAGCCCCCAGCCCCAGAAAATCTGGCAGTTTCTTCCCGAAGCCGGACTTGATCTGGAGCGGATTAAACAAGATATGAATGACCCGGAAATTGCCAAACGCATTGAACAGGATATTGCCGATGCCAAAACCCTGAATGTTCGAAAAACTCCAGGATTTTTTGTCAACGGAAAACCCCTTGAAACATTTGGTTCCAAGCAATTATATCAATTGATTCGAGCTGAAATAAAGGCAAAATATTAACTCCATTGGGCCTTAATACGTCACTGTAAATTTTGGAGGAGATCAAATCCCATGAAAAAATCATCGCGTTTCATCTTAATAATTTGCCTATTCTTGTTCATTTCCGCCTGTGGACAAGAGCAGGCTACCGTGAAAGTAGGCGACCTGGCACCGGATTTTTCTCTGGTAGACCTGGAGGGTAAAACATGGGTTCTTTCTGAACTAAAAGGACAGGTGGTCTTTATTAATTTTTGGGCCACATGGTGCCCTCCCTGCATGAAAGAACTGCCCTCAATGCAGAAACTTTATACAACCTTACCCGGTGACAAGTTTAAAATGCTGGCCGTTCTGAACAATGACAAGCCAGTCGTGGCAAACTTCGTTGCCAATCAAAATGGCTTTACCATGCCAATTCTGGATGATTCCAAGCAACTTATCGGGGCCAGATATGCCATAACAGGTTTGCCGGAAACCTTTATTGTGGATAAACAGGGAATCGTCCGCGAAAAAGTGATCGGACCTGCCCAATGGGACAGCCCGGGTTCAGTACAAATGATAATGAACTTAATCAACCAGTAAAAAATAGGGGAAAAAACATCAAAATGGCACCCTTTATTGTGATTATACTTTTCCTCATCCTTGCCATGATCGGTATTGGTTTGGGTGAGCCCTCCCAGGCCCTTAACCAGGCAACACAGATCTGTCTGTCCTGTATCGGGATCGGCTGATTCATGGATCTTCTGCGCAAATGGGTCCAGGGTCTGTTCTTTTTTATGACCAATGGATATTGGAATTTCCCTGTCACCCGATCGATTTACAAGGGACCTTTAAAGGTTGTTTGTTCGCCGGGCTTAAATTGCTATTCCTGCCCGGCCTCAACAACCTATTGTCCCATCGGTGCCCTGCAGCAGCTATTTGCCGGGATTCGTATCTCCATTGAAACCGGCCAGTTTTTCATGGGCTTTTATGTGATCGGCACCATGGGGATTCTGGGGGGCTTTGTGGGCCGGATGATCTGCGGGTGGGCCTGTCCCTTTGGGCTTTTCCAGGAACTGCTCCATAAAATCCCTTCCCCAAAATTTGGTATCTGGCCCTTGCTGCGGTATATGAAATACATCCTGCTGGTGTTTATGGTGATCCTTTTGCCCCTGTTTGCCATTGATGAATTCGGCAGCGGAAGCACCTGGTTCTGCAAATATTTCTGCCCGGCAGGCACATTGGAGGCAGGGATTCCCATGCTCTTGCTCCAACCGGCCCTCCAGGCAAATCTGGGCTGGCTTTTTTTGCTCAAGCTATCCATCCTCATTTTTTTCATCATTTGGGCGGTTCTGGCAAGCCGACCCTTTTGTCGGACCGCCTGCCCTCTGGGGGCCTTTTATGCCCTATTCAGCAAGGTCAAATTGATTAAAGTAAGTCTTGATCATAAAAAATGTACTCATTGTGGAGCATGTCACGATGTTTGCCCCATGGGCGTTCATTTCAATGAGTCTCCAGATGACATGGAATGTATTTCTTGCTTAAGCTGCAGCAAGGTATGTAAACAAAATGCTATCAATCTTGGGATCAGAGGTTTGTCAATTGCAAATCAATATAAAAAGCCAAAGGTAAAACCAATATAATTTTAAAGGGAATTGATCTTTCTTTTTGCGCTTATTAAAAACTTCAATGTACTCAAAAATACATTTGAGAGGCGATCAGTGGAAGGGGAGGGAAGTCCTTCCACTGTCACTTTGCTGAATTACCAGCAACCCATATTGTTACCGTTAAAACCTGACATGCCTCGGTTATACCCCTGATCAATAAAAACCCCTTACCGTTTGTCTCTTAGCTTTGCAATGGGTATGCTAATCATTAAGAATTTTTATAACCAATTGAATTCATAATATAATTTAAGAAAATCATTATAAAGATAGTGGCTATAACTTGTTAAAGTCCAATATGTGATTAATATTTAATCGGTGCCTTTAATTAAGGCGATTAATTTTTAACCACTCAATCCGGACGTTGATATGTTCATAAAAAAAACAAACCCCCTCAAAATCCTTGTTTCACCGTGGATGACCATAGGGATTAGTCTTGTGCTTATAGTTGTAGTGATTGTTCAAGCAATTATGAATTACAACCGGGAAAAAGATTACATGGGCAAACTTTTGAAAGAAAAGGGAGCGGCCTTGATAAGATCTTTCGAGGCCGCTACCAAAACCGGGATGATGGGTATGATGGGCAATAGGGCTAACATGCAGGCGCTACTGGAAGAAACCGCTGCGCAACCTGATATTTCATATATTTTCATCGTGAGTAAAAGCCAAATTATATTGGCTCATAATAATCGACAAATGATCGGAACTCGATTTAATGCTTTTGACTCTAAAAATAGTCTGTCTGTCCTTGACAAGCCCCAATGGAGAATCGTGAACAAAGGAGATAATGCAAGCTATTTTGAGGTATACAAAATCTTTCTGCCCCTTTTAAAAAATTCAGGAGCATTCACCAATAAAGACATGATGAACAGGACAGGAAATCAAGATCAGACATCTATGTGGTGTTCTCCAGGCTGGATGGGAAATATGCCTGCAAGCCAAATTTTTGATCCTGAGAATAGACCAATAATTTTTATAGGAATGGATGTAATCCCTTTTGAAAAGGCCATGGCCGCAGACATGAAAAATAGTGGCATTATGATATTTGTTATCTTGTTCTTAGGCATGGCAGGTGTGGTCTCTTTATTCTGGGCTCAAAATTATACCCGATCTCGTAAACTTTTACAGGATACAAGAGCATTTGCTTCAGAGACCATGACAAACCTTCCCATGGGTATCGTTGTGGTAAATGAAAATTCTAAGATAAGTTATATCAATGATGCGGCTTGTTCTCTTTTGGGAACCGGTATTCTTGACGCAATAGAAAAAAATGCAACGATCATCCTGCCGGATGAAATTTGGGAATTGCATAAAATTGTTAACGACGGAGAAAAGGTCGTAGAAAAAGAAATCGTTCTTAAAGCCATAAAAAATAAACCTGCAACAGTCGCGGTAAGTGTGACAGATATTATCGGAGAGGAAAAAAATTTTATAGGATTCGTATTTATCCTGAAAGACTTGAGCGATATCAGGGCTTTGGAAATAGAAATGCAGAGAAAAGACAAGCTCGCAGCGCTTGGAACCCTTGCTGCGGGCATTGCCCATGAAGTCAGAAATCCCTTGAGTTCCATCAGAGGATACGCATCGTTCTTTGGAAGTTTATTTGAAAATGGCAGTGAAAACAGAAAAGCTGCTTCTGTGATGGTAGGAGAAGTTGACAGGGTAAATAGAGTCATATCAGAATTACTTGAATTTACCCGGCCTTCGAAACTAAATTTAAAGGATACCGATATTGTTGAATTCCTCAATAATTCATTGCGGATTATCAAGCATGAATTAGATGCGGCCAAGGTGACTGTGATAAAAAAAATAGACGTCCCTCTTCCCCCTTTAAAAATTGATCGTGATCGATTTTCCCAAGTCCTGCTGAATCTTTTTATCAATGCAATTCAAGAAATGCAAAATGGGGGTGAACTTACCATTAAAGTTGGGACCCGGAAAGAAAATATGGTCTTTGAAATCTCTGACACAGGTAATGGAATTTCACCCGAAGACCAGGTCAATATATTTAATCCTTATTTTACCACTAAAAAAATGGGAACCGGGCTTGGGCTTTCTATTGTATATAAAATTATTGAAAGCCATGATGGATCGATCCATATCCAAAGCATAAACGGTAAGGGAACAACATTTATAATCTTTCTGCCTGTAACCAAAATCTAAGGAAATGCATATGAAAGGTAAAATACTGATTGTTGACGATGATGCAGCACATTTGTCCATGCTTCAAACAGTTTTAAAAAGCCTCAATCATTCAATAGAATGCGTAAGCGATGGAGAGGATGCAATTCATGCAGCCAGAGAAAAACCATATGATTTAATACTTATGGATGTTCGAATGGCAAATGTAGATGGTATTGAAGCGCTTCATAGGATTAAGGAATTTAACCCCTCTATACCGATTATCATAATGACAGCATATTCTTCAGTTGATAAGGCAGTGGAGGCTATGAAATTAGGCGCTTACGACTATCTGACCAAACCCTTAAACATTGATGAACTTAAAATTACCATTGAACGGGCAATGGCACATTTGCAATTATCAATTGAACTTTCTGAGTTAAAAGAGAAAGTATCTTCTGATCTTAATTTTTCGGGTATCATTGGCTCCAGCCCTTCCATGAAAGAAGTTATTAATACAGCAAAAATTGCAGCCCCGACAGGGGCAACCATTCTGATCACAGGTGAAAGCGGAACCGGTAAAGAACTGTTTGCAAAGGCCATTCATAGCAGCAGTAATCGTAAAAAAAACAGATTGGTTTCGATAAACTGTGCTGCCCTGAGCGAAACACTTTTGGAATCAGAATTGTTCGGTCATGAAAAAGGGGCTTTTACCGGGGCAGAAAAAAAACGGGATGGGCTTTTTCTGCATGCGGATAAAGGGACGATTTTTCTTGATGAGATCGGTGAAATTCCACTGTCAATGCAAGTTAAGCTGCTTCGAACAATCCAGGAAAGAGAAATTCAAAGAGTTGGCAGTGATAAAGCAATAAAGATTGATGTTCGGATTATTGTTGCAACCAATAAAAGCTTAGAGGAAGAAGTAAAGAACGGCAACTTTAGGGAAGATCTATTTTACAGGCTTAATGTCATAAACATAAAAGTTCCCTCATTAAAAAACAGGGTAGAGGATATTCCGCTTCTCGCTCAAAATTTTTTAACAAAATTTTCAAAAATCAATGAAAAACAATGTAAGGGTTTTACGCCATTAGCAATGGATGCGCTGACAAAATATAAATGGCCGGGAAATGTTCGGGAGCTTGAAAATGCCATTGAAAGAGCAATCATCTTATCCATGGGTCAATACATATCTGAAAAAGATTTGCCGATGACAGTTATGAAAGAATATCTTCCAGATGACAATTTTCAAAATCAACTATTGGGTATTGGCGGAAAATCTCTTAATGAAATTGAAAGTATTGCGCTGGTTGAAACATTAAAGCAAACAAAAGGGAATAAAACTGAGGCGGCAAAAATTTTAAATATCACCAGAACCACTTTAAACAATAAGTTTAAAAAATATCATCTCGATCTTGAAGATATAATACAAAATGATCATGATTGATTCCATGGTATGATCCAGCCTGAAGGCTTACTTTTAATTGCAGATTCAACTATTCGTCATTTTATGAAGTAGTCTCAACCTTAAAAATGTTTTCATTTTTTATTTTTGCCAGCACCTGCTGCATACTTAAAAAAAACTTGTCTCTGCATGCTTCGTCAACAGGTTGACCGTCAGGCAAGTCAAAATTCAGATAATCAATCAGTTGGCCATTTTTGCTTAAACGAAAATCCAAATGTTCTCCAGTAGTCAAACCAGTGCTTCCGACAAATCCAATGACATCTTCTTTATTAACTTTTGAGCCCTTTTCCAGGTTGCTTTCAATTGATTTCAGGTGTAGGTATTGGCTTTCAAATGAGTCGGGATGACTGATTTTAATATAATTCCCAGCTGTTGCTGAATACCCTAAACTATCTACAATACCGTCACCAATGCTCATCACCGGAGTGCCTGCAGGAGCACCAAAATCAATCGCTGGATGGCTTTTAATTTTCCTTGTTACGGGGTGCTTGCGGCCCAGTGAAAATTTGGATGTGATTTTATTAAATTTTAGCGGATATTTTAAAAAATCGGTTTGTAAGTTGTTACCCATCTCATCATAGTAGCCAACCATTCCATGGTGAAAAAATCGGAATGCACTAAATTCTTTGTTTCCGGACTTCATTTGCACTAAGACAATTTCTCCGGTTTTTACGATTTGACTTCCGTCACTGTATTCTTCAAAAACAATGTTGAAGGAATCTTTAGGCCTGAGTTTTCGAAAATCCATCTGGGACCCAATAAGCTCATTAACTTTCAGGATTAGATCGACACTCATATTTTTTATTTTCATCGATTTCCATAGAGAGGAACTGATTGTACCGGAAACCTGTCGGGTTTTCTTTTCCAACTGCTTTTGCCCTATGATAACATTGGGTGATATCCCAAATTCAGATGATACAAATTTTTTGGGTGTGATCTCATATGGAAAATACTTAACCTCAATTTTTTGTTCAGGGTCAAGATCCACTAAATATGGTAAGCCGGGTTTTATTTGCCGGACATCAAAAATATCCTCACCTATTTTAGATGTTTTAAAAATCGACGATTCTGAAACACCATATGGCTTTAATATGACAGACATGGTCTGGCCCTCTCTCACAATATTTCTTTCCACCCGGTAACCGTCTATAAACGTTTTTTTAAAGGGGACAATCGTCTTTACATCTCCAATTTCCGTAGCCATATCAGCAACACGGGTTGCCTTCAAACCGGCAACCGCATTTAATGGACTGCACAGCCCAAGCAGAACACCAATTACGAAACTCGATAGCCCCCATCTAAAAACATTCAATGCATTATGACCCATAGCTATGGAGCCCCGGCAGATAATTAACGCCAAAATAGGTGAACAGAACAGCAGCAAATCCTATAACGGTAAAAACAGCGATACGTTTTCCCCGCCAATCTTTCATAAAACGAACATGCAGCAGTGTGGCATAAACAAACCATGTGATCAGGGACCAGGTTTCTTTAGGATCCCATCCCCAGTATCTTCCCCATGCAGAGTTCGCCCAGACCGCACCGGTAATAATACCACCGGTTAAAAACAAGAATCCGAACATCACCATTTTGTGCATTAATTCATCCATAATCGATTTTTCAGGAAGTCTTGACAGCAGTCCTGTTTTCGAATCATTTCCCCAAGATGCCATCATAAACATTAACCCAATTCCAAATGCCAAAGCAAATGCTGCATAACCTATAAAACAGGTGACAACATGGGCAATAAGCCAATTGCTTTTCAAGGCAGGCATGAGCGGTTGAATTGTTTCTCCTATTTTAGGTGAAAGTGACGCATATGCCATTGAAAAAAAAGCCAGGGGAGTAGCAAATGCACCTATTGTTTTTATGGAATATTTTTTTTCCAGAACTAAATAAACAAGTGCAATTACAAGAGCAAAAAAAACCAGGGATTCGTATAAATTGGAAAGGGGGGCATGGCCGATACCAAGATCATAGGACTCTTTCCATCGAAACAACAGTCCTATTGTGTTGCCGAAAATTCCAAGGATAAGAGTCCATGTCGCTGCTTTTTCCGCTGATTTTACGTTAAAAATCCATGCTGCAATATAAAAAAATGCGGCAGCACCATATACAAATGTCGTTACAGACAATATTAAAGAACTATTCATCTCATATACCTCAAATTTATCACTGTTAAATTGGTTTCCAAATAATTAGCAATCAGTTTCTATCGCCGGTGATGACTGCAATTATAATAGTTTTAATTCGTTGGCCATTTTTTCAATACGTTGTTTAAAATCCATTTTATTCCGGGTTGTAGATCCAAATATTTTTGTCTGGCTGATTTCAGCAACAGTGGTTACTTCTAAAAGGATTTTTTGATGTGAACTAAAAAAGATGACCCAGCACCCGCCAAGAATTAATATAAATCCTAAATACACAAGAAAAATTCCTGGATCGCGTCTGACCTGTAACCCCGTATAAAATTTATTGTCATATTCCTCCAGAGAAATGATCCACTGGCCTTTTCTCATCTTGTCAAAGGTTGGATATTTATATGGCAAGACAATTTTTACAGGATCTTTATCATTTAACCTGAGTTCACCTTCGATGGCTTGTCCCAGCTCCACCTTTTTAAAATGGTAATCTTTGTTGAATCGGGTGATTGTAAGCTCGCCACTGTTACCTGGTAACTGAATCGTCTCGCCAATTTTTGTCTTGTAGATAGAGGGCTCCTGGGAATCTTTAGATACTATTTTTATTTCTATATTTTCGGGAGGGAGAGCACCGTAGCTGGATTGAAAAAATCGGATACCGTTAAATTTTAAAGGATCATTGACAATAATATCTTTTTCAAGAAGCACTTTATCATTCTTGAGAATCTGTAATGCGGATCGATACTCCTTTACAGCACCGGATTCATAATATTCAATGTTAAAATCCTTGCAGGCAACCTTAAACCCGAGCTCCATTATCTTGTTGCTGTTGCGAAGCCGAATCCGATCTGCTGACCCTCCTTCCGGCACATTGACATATCCATCAAAGCCCCAGAAGGAGCCGACTAATGCTCCAATCAAAATCAAAACAATACTCATATGTACCACAGGGACTCCCAGTTTTGACCACCGGCCTTTTTCTCCATAAACTCTAAAGCCGTTTTGCAGGGTGTGAACACCCTTAACTGTATACTGTTTTTTCATGAAAGAAGTATAGAGCGGTTTCAAATCCACCGGAGTTCTTTCATCCTTAAAATCTTTGTAAGGTTTTTTTGTCAGCAGCTGTTCCGGGTTGAATTTTTTTGATGTGATAATTCTCCAGGTTGCGGGCCAGCGGTCAATTGTGCAGATAATGATATTGATAGTTAAAAGCCCCATCAGTGATCTAAACCACCAGGAATGATACATATCAAACAGATCGAAGACCTGAATCAGACTGGATCCAAACGTTCCGTACATTTCTATATATTGTTGGGGATCACCATTTTGAGGAATAATTGTACCTGCGGCAGAAGTGATTGCTAAAAGGATAAGAACAATGACTGTAAATTTAACAGAGATAAACAGTTGCCATACCAGATTTTTGGATGGTTTTTGGCTTGTTGACATGGTATGTGGTTTCCTTAATTGAGATTTTAAAAATCAATGTTCTTTATAGTGTTTAATCAATTGGTCCAGGCTTTGATCTTTGCTGGACATGAATATGGGGTTGATCTCAAGCAGTTTTTCCCAAGTTTCAAGAGCTTTTTCTCGCTCCTTGAGATCATTCATCAGAACAATACCCTTGTTGAATCTTGACGATTCATGCTTTGGATCAATGCGGATGGCTTTATCAAAGGATTCAATTGCCATGTCAGGCTGATTGCTCCGTCTATACATAATGCCAAGATCTGTTAAGACATCCGGATTATCAGGCTTGAGCGATAAAGACTTAATATAGACGTCAATCGCTTTGGCAAACTGTTCCGTGTCATAATATGCATGGCCCAGTTGCGTCCATGTAGAAACATCATTGGGGCTGTTGGCGATTTGTGCCAATAGGTTTTTTATTTTTTTTGTATAATCTATTGATTGAGGAGTTTGTGTGTCTGCACTGCTATTTCTGTCTAATTTATATGTCGTGTACCATACACCGAAAACAAACCCGATAAAAACACCAATGAGACCTATGAACAATGCCTTTTGTTTGGTAATATATGTTACGTTTGAAACTTTTTCTTCACTCATACCTATTCCTTAAATCCTTTTTCTTTTTTTATTGAGTATAATTAAAGTGATAGTGTTCAATATATATTTAAATTTGATGGACAATTTTTCGGTGAGCCTTAATTCTCCCTAAGGAACGATAATCTGATTTCTTTGGGGAAGAACGTGACCTTCAGGAGAAAAAGGGCCATCATAACAAAAGAAAAGTCACGAAAAAAAGTTATCATGTTCATAGACCCCTTTCCTCCTGAAGTTGAAAAACAGCCACAATCTATATCCAGACCGCGTAACAAGGCAGAAAGAATCGCTGCTATAAAAACCATGAATAAACTATTGGTAAGCAGTACAGTACCGGGCATCCATAGTTGAAAGATTAAAAACAATCCTGTTATCAACTCGAGCCATGGTAAGATAATGGCAGTTAGATTAATCATCTCCTCTGGCAATATCTGATAACTATGAATAATTTTAGCAAAATCTTCAGGATTACTGATTTTGTTTATGCTGGCATAAATCAGAACAGCGCCAAGAACTATTCGGCATAAATGATAGGCCAATTCCATGCCCAGCTGAAGCATCATTGGTGGTTGTTTCATAGTCGTCATGTATTTGGTTTCCTCATCAAAAATCAAAGTTTAAGGTGATGTCGACTCAATGGGCAGGTTGGCTTGCTGCCATTGAGTCCAGCCGTTTACAAGCACTCTGACATTGGTAAATCCCATGTCATTTAAGAAAAGTGCCAGTTCGTGGCTTAGGTTACAGGCCTGGCCATCACAATAGGTAATGATTAAGGTTTCAGGTGCAATATTTTCGGCCACCTCCATGAAATAATTGTCAATATCCTGGAAAGGAATATTGGTTGCTTCTTTGATGTGCCCCATTTCAAAAGATTTTTTATCTCTTGCATCAAAAAAGTGAGCGGTCTTGTTTTCAAAATGGCTTCTGGCTTCACCCAAGCTGATGCTGATATCCTTTCCGGTTTTATCCAACAGTCTACCTGGGTTAAACCCGTCTCCAACAAGCGCCAATGGGGTATTCAGAACATGATTAAATCCTATACCAAGCGCTGTAGCAAATATGACGATGAAAACCAATTGCCATATAGCTATTGTGAAATGCTTACTCAGTTTTTGCCGCATCTTTAGACTCTTTGTTTTCAATCCCCAGTATTTTATCAACTAAATCGAGGATATTTTTTCCATTGTTATCGCTTAACAGCAAGGGATAAGCATTGTCAGATGATATTGCCGGATATTTTTCATCTTCCTTTTCAAAAATTACAAGTTCATTAGCCCCTTGGATTGCGACTTTAGCGATCATTTTTTTGCTCCAGAATGGATCCTTTTCTTCAATTTTTGTGTATTCTTCACACTCAAGAGTTTTGAGTGTGGTCATCAAATCATCCATCACTTCATTATCTGAAGCCTGATTGTTCCCAGATTTCCAAATCTTCTTTTTCTCCTTTGATATGGTAATGGCCTTTGCATTATTTTTCTCACCCTCTACAGGAGGCTCTTCAAGCTCTTGCGTGAATGTCTGAGTTATATCGTTTTTTGAAATAAGTATTGTTTGAATCTCTTCTGGCTTAAACGATAACACTGACTTGTCCCTCAGTTGGGCAATCGTTTTATCGAATTGGGATTTAAAATCTCCTTTTGCCTGGTAGACTTTATCGTCTCCTTCTAAACTGATAAATGTATGGTTGTAGGTTGTGGCGGTCTTGCCCACATCAAGCTTTCTCAGAAGTTTTTCTTCTTTTTTAGCCTGAACGCTGATCTTATTGGCAGGATCCAATTCATATCTTGCCAAATCCTTGTTTTCAGAAACAAGAGCAGTTAATTCAATCTTTTTGATGGCAGCTATCATATTATCAATTTTACTCTTATCAGCCAGGTATTCTTTATCTGAAAGTACCCAAACATCTCCTTTCTTCTTTATTGAGATGAGTGTATCTTTTTTTGATAGGCTAATATCTGTGATCTCTGATGCCTTTACCTCATCCAATACAGGAAGGGTATAATTGTTATTATCCTTTTTTCCTGTGTGCAGATAAATTGAAAGCACAGCAATAACCAAGGCAAGTATTAGGTTTTCTTTTTTCATATCTTTATTGGTCCTTTCTATCTTCAAATCTTTTCGCTATTTTTTTCTTACGTCTATTCCTTTTAAGAAGCACGCCAAACCCAAACAGAGCAACAATGATCGGAAGTGCAATGATGTTAAACGACTTGATCAGCCCCTTAACAAAAGGTGTTGTTTGTGCGATTGGATTTAGAGTCTGTTGTTTACTCCTCATTTGAGCGATTTTATCTTCACCGTTCAAATGATCGATGACATTTAAAATAAAAGTAGCATTTGTAGAACGGCCTTGCGTATCCAGCATATTGTCCTGAAGCATTTGAGAACTGGCCATAATAAATATTTTTGCAGGCTTTGAAATTTCTAAAAATTTATTTTCTGCGGTTATGCCTTTAGGCAGGACAGAGCCAATTTCTTTTTCCGTATCTGATAGGTTCCCTTCTTCAATTTCCTTTTCATTCAATTTCTTTTCCGGAATATTTTTTCCTATAAAGTAACTTGTAAACTCACCCTCAAGGATGTAGGCAAGGTCATAGGATGACATCTCTTCATCCGATGCCGGAGGAGAGATGAACATTGGATCTAGATTAATATTACCCTCCATAAGCCAGGATTCGTCGGATGATGAAAACAGTTTTGTGGCTTTTATTTTGTTTTTTTCCAGGACCTCTTTTTCCAGTTCAAGGGGGGATATCTGCATCGTCACAAGCCCCTTGATATTATCCATAAACTCTGGTTCAGTGTTAATGGTTTTTTCCAAGATCATGGGCGCAAAATATATAACTTGCTCCCCCCCACCCTGGTTGGCTGGCATTTGATGTTTATAACTTTGTTTATCCAACACATAGGCTTTATTAATATTGACACCATAATGGCTTAACAACTTCTCAAGCCCTGTATCAATAGGGTTATACTGTGGCCCGCCAAACCCTCCCTGCTGGGGCATGACTTCATTAAAGGAATCTGAGATAAAAGCAATATTGGTTCCTTTCATTAAGGCCTGATCAATCTGGAACAATTCATATTCGGTAAAAGGTTCAGTTGGCCTGGCGATGATCAGGCAGTTCAATCCTTCGGGTATGGGATTGTCTTTTAAATCAATGTTTTTTATTGAATATCTTGATTCCAGGAGGCTGTTAAAAGCTTGCATGCCGCCTCCTGGCCTTCCTTGCATCATGGCCAGCCGGTCGGGTGTAAGCGTATGGGTCCCATGATCGGCCAGAAAACCAATATCCTTATTTATCCCGATCATTTTTTCCAAGACATCTGTCAATTCCTCTTCAAGTCTCGATGGATCAGCCATCTGGTAGGTGGTACCGATAATAGGGATTTCAACTGCACTGATTAAAGGAATGGTGGCAGTCTTTCCTTGATATTCCATAACAAGCCCTGCTGCTCCATTTCCGGAAGTGATATTTTTTTCCGGAACAGCCGGCCAGGATAAAGCCATAAGATCATATTTTTTTGCTATTGGGCCAAGCTCATCTTTATTGGAAATATCAATATGTTGAAAATCTATAATACCAAGACTCTTGTTGTTAAGCTGCTTAATAGCATCGGACACCTGTCCTCCAAGCATTGGCAACTGTTCAAGGCTTATCAAGGGTGCAATGTCATTTAGAGATGATGACAGATACAGTTTAACCTTTACCTTGTCTTTTAGGCTTAAATAGGTGCTGACTTTATTATTTAATTTTTGAATAGCCGTTGTCAGTTGATATTCCAGGCCATCGGTGGAAGTGATAGCTGCTATTTTTTCGATAAGATCCCCATGGATGAGTACAAGCCCCATGTATGCATTTTTAAATTTAACCTCATCATTTTCAACAATTCTGATTTGAACCGGCTGTATGCCATAACTTTTTGCCGTTTCGCGATTATTGTCAGTTGTTTGGGTGAGGCCACCTTCTTCTGTGCTGACATTATAAAACCTGTAGTTGAAATATTTGCCGCCTTTTGAGGCGTATTCATGAAGAAGATCTCGAAGATATCTTTCCGTGTTATTGTAAGGCGTAGGCAGATCTTTTGAAAAAAATACTTTTATGCTTAGAGGTTCTGAAAGAGTGGCCACGACATCCTTGCTTGCGGATGATAACGAATAGATTTTGCTTTGTGTAAGGTCTGATCGGAAAAATAATGTTATTCCGACAAGGTTTATAAGAACAATCACTGCAATATATAGAATAAATTTAAAATATTTTTGTTTTTTTGAAAAGTTACCCATTGTTACTCCTTAGTTTTTTTCATGCATCACAAGATAGGTTGAAAATATGAAAACAAAGATCACGCTCACAAAATAAATGATATCCCTTGAATCTATGATTCCTTTGGAAATATTCATAAAATGGGAGTTGGCGCCAATATATTCGATTATAGCGATGATTTTTGAAGGCATGAAAAATAACATTCTATCCATTATAGTCAATGTGAAGCAACCGGCACAACCGATGATGAATGCAATGATCTGGTTCCGTGTCAGAGAAGATGCAAAAAGTCCTATGGCACAATAGGCTCCTGCAAGGAAGATCGCACCGATATATCCTCCAATAACCGGGCCGGGATCCACTTGGCCGACAAAAGAAATGAAAATCGGATAGGACAAGGTTGGAACCAGCATCGTAGCAGTAAAAAGAGTTGCGGCCAAGAATTTTCCCACTGCAATATCTGTAAAAGAGACAGGCATTGTTAAAAGCGTTTCATATGATCCCACATTCTTTTCTTCGGAAAAAAGCCGCATGGTTATAGCCGGGATAAAAAAAGAAAAGGTTATTGGGAGCAGAGAGAAAAAATCTCTCAAATCTGCACGGCCGTACATAAAAAAGGTAGAAAAGAAAAACCAACCCGTTACAATGAGGAACAGGGAGATGACAATATATGCAATCGGGGAAATAAAGTAATCTTTAAATTCTTTTATCGCTATGATTTTTATCTGTTTCATTGTTATTTAACCTCTTTTGTCAGTGTTTGAAATACCTTTTCAAGGGCCTGAGACTCTTTAACAAATTCACAAATTATCCAATCTGTTTCCTTGATTTTTAAATATATCCGGGACCGGATATTTTTATTGTTCTTACCTCGTATCTCAAATGAAATCATATCTTTTTCAGATGGTTCCGTATGTTGAATGTGAATTTCAGAAGATATATTGCTCAATAGCGTGTGAGCCTCTTCCACGGAAGCTCCCTGCAAAGAGAGTTTGATGATTGAATCCTGCTCAAGGCTTTGTTTTAGGTTCGAGGTTGTATCGTCAGCAACAATACGGCCTTTGTTAATGATTGCAATTCTGTCACAGGTTGCTTCAGCTTCGCTTAAAATATGGGTGGAAAAAACAATGGTTTTTTCCTTGCCGATGGTTCGGATAATATCCCTTATTTCCGCTATCTGGTTTGGATCAAGGCCGGAGGTCGGTTCATCCAAAATCAGTATCTCCGGATCAGTCATCATTGCATGGGCAATACCCACCCTTTGTTTTAAGCCTTTGGATAAATCTGAAATCGGTTTTGCCATGATGGATGACAGACCGCAAATTTCAGATAGCTTTAAAAATCTGTCATGCCGTTTTTCACGATCACCTATTCCTTTTATTTTGGCTACATATTCAAGATAATCATATACCAGCATATTGTGATAAAGTGGCGCAGATTCAGGAAGATATCCGATAAGAGATTTAATCTGGATCATATTTTCGGGCAGGTTAAATTTGTCTACCTTAATAGACCCGGCACTTGGCTTGAAATATCCGGTCAACATTCGAAGTGTTGTCGTTTTGCCGGCACCATTTGGGCCCAAAAGTCCGAGTATTTCCCCTTTGGAAACTTTTAAGTTTATATTGTCGACTGCGCAAAAATCTTTATAATATTTGGTCAGATTTTTAATTTCAATCAATCTACTTCTCCTTTATTCTATTTGTTTTGTTTCATATTTAAATCAACATCAAACTGGTTCTGCATGTCACGTAAGCGCGTTTACAAGGTAATTATAGAAAAAAAGTTTCAGAATAAATTCGTTCTAATCCTCATGCTTAAAGGTTTTTGGGAAGATATAAACTATAGTCTAAAAATTTTAGATATATCTTCCGGGCATTAAAAAGATCGGATTTAATACGTCAAACGGATTGTGAATAAATGAAGAGTTAACACAGAAAAAATTGAGTAAAGATATCTATTGAAATGTTATTTTGGGCAGGTTTTTGATTTGAAATTATTTGTAAGTTTTCGTTTTTGTCATCAGAAAAAGAAATTTTATTTTTAGAACTCCAAGCATACTTTGCGGCTTCAGGGAATTGTCCTGAAAAGAACAATTCTTCTTTTTCATCACATTGTTGTTCTTTACAACATGTTCCATTCCGACCGGCAGCAAAAGAATGAAATTGTTGTTTAATGGGTGGGCAACCGGATAGCTGACTATTCAAAGATACGGAGGTCTTTTGAGAGCAAATCTCAGAGAACAATTTTTGGCAGGCAGGATGAACTGACACCACCACAAAAATTACAATCCATGAAAGAATAATGGATTGAAGATTGTTATTAATTTTTCTTATCATTGTGTCATTTTTATCAATTATTAATGCCCCACAGATAACTCATAATCTGTCCTCTTGTCAAATTTTTGAGGTTACCATTTTGTAATGATTTTCTGACGTTTTACCAAAACTTATCCACACAAATTATTTACCTTAGAAATCATTCTTTCAGGCATCAGGTGTTATAAAAAACAATCCTGCTCAAGTTTGAACCGGTTCTTTCATAAAATGTAACCGATCCCCTTGTCTTGATCCATTGGGAAAACGGGGACATCGTGGCGGTCCAAATTGAAAGGGAAATATTTATAACTTAGAAGTTTGAGATTCAGGTAGCGATATGGTAAAGGTTGATCCCTGATACAGTTCACTGGTAACCGTAATAATCCCTTTATGGGCCTTGACTATTCCTCTAGCGATACTCAAACCAAGACCTAACCCTTTATTTGTTCGGCTCTGGTCACCCCTGTAAAGGCGATCCCACACCTTGGGAAGCTCTTCTTCACCAATACCCATTCCTGTATCTTTAACAATAATCTTTATTTCATTATTGATTTGTATCGTTTCTATATCGATTGTACCTCCGGAAGGCGTAAATTTAATAGCATTGTCAAGAATGTTTGCGATTACCTGACCAATTCGAGTCGGATCAATCATTATTTCAATGTTTCCGGGAAGGTTTGATTTGATTTTAACTCCTTTTTCTTCTGCAACTATCTGATACATGTCTATGATTTTTTCGATCAGGGCCGATAAATTGACTGCTTTACAGTCAAGCTTCATTACGCCGGTTTCGGCTTCTGATATATCCATAATGGTTTCTAAAATTTTTAAAATATGATCTGATTCTTCTATGTTCGTTTCAAGCGCATTGCGTAAAAGTTTTGGTTTAGAATTTTCCAATAGCGCTACTTCCGCAACATTCCTGAATCTTGTCATGGGAGTTCTCAGATCGTGTGCTACATTATCCAGTGAGTTTTTCATATTGATAATTAAGCAATTGATATTTTCAAGCATTTCGTTGAATAAACCCGTAAGCTCATCTACCTCATCTCCGGTCATTGATCGTGGCAATTTTGTGGTCATCTTTCCAATATCAATAGACTTAACTGCTTGTATCACTTTTCTTATGGGTTGCAGTGTCAGATATGAAAGAAATATTCCACCGATGAGCCCAAGGATAAAAAGAAAAATCATGATAATCATAAAGATTTTACGAAACTGTTCTAATACATTTTCCCGCCCTTCACTGCTCATACCAACCTGAACCCAATGACCAGTTGATGATAGTATTGAGTTCACATCCAGCACATAATTCCCCTTATAGGCTGATATTTGAATCCATTTTTTGGTGTTATCTGGTATGGTCGTTTCAAGAATCAATAAATTAAAAATTTTCCATTGATTCTGGAAAAAAATATGCAGGGTTTTATTGTTGCTGTCTGCGATCCGGATAAAAAGAGGTTTTGTTCTGTTAAAATTGTTGTTTTCCATCACAAATTTTTCAATCGCATTTATTCCATCAATTTCATAAATAGCCGATATTTCGTTCAGTTCAAGTAAAATTTCTTCATGATCCTGATTTTTTATTGTTGTTGAAATAAAATAATAGGTGATCAAAAATAGTAAAAGAGAACTTAGAATAAACACGGAAGAATACCAGACAGAAACCTTGAAGCTAAGTGTTCTGGTAAAATTATGAAGGTGTTTTAAGAACATATCCAACACCCCGAATCGTTTGAATCATCTTTCCGGTAAATCCTTTATCAATTTTACCTCTTAACCGGCATATTAAAACATCTACCACATTCGTCTGTGGATCAAAATGGAAATCCCAGACATGCTCCAGTATCATTGTTTTGGAAACAGTCCGGTTTGCATTTCGTGCCAGATATTCTAGCAACGAGAATTCTCTTGGCTGGAGTTCAAGGTCTTTGCCTGCTCTGGAGACGGTTCTTTTTAAAAGGTCAATTGAAAGGTCACCAATCGTAATGCTGCTGGATTCAACAAATCCTGTAGATCTTCTTATCAACGCCTGTATTCTAGCCAGAAGCTCTGAAAAAGCAAACGGTTTTATCATATAATCATCCCCACCTTTTTGTATGCCTCTTACTCTATCTCCTACAGATCGCTTGGCGCTCAGGATTAAAACAGGCGTATTGATAAGTTTTTTCCGGAGTGTCTCTACAATTTTAAGACCGTCAAGCATGGGCAGCATGATATCAATAATCATCACATCATATGGCTCTGTAAGTGCCATATGCAGTCCATCTTCTCCATTTATAGCATGGTCTACTGCGAATCCTTCTTGTTTTAACCCTTTTTCGATGAAAGAGGCTATTTCAATATCATCTTCTACAATAAGCAGTCGCATATAAAAGTCCTTTTTGGGGTAAATGCCTGAAACCGGACGATCTTAAGTTTCTATCTGTTCTGGTGTGCGTTTTTTGATGCTAACAAAAATATTTCAATCCCATGCTAAAACTATATAGAAGTGTTCCATATTGTCAATCTTTTGAGAAATACATTTCAAAAAGGTAATCTTGAAGAAAGTTTTCTGTAATGTTGTGGGTGTATGGTGAGTCTGGAATCAATAATTTTAAACGAAGAGATTAAGGACTATGAGATCATCCACTTTTATATTTGAGGCTTTTTCCCAGAGAAAAAAGAGCTATGCCATTTTCATCTTCATCTTTTCCATGATGCTTTTAGTCAGTTGTGAGAACAAGAAAAATTCCCCTGATCCTGAAATTGTTGCTACCTATGAAGGCGGCCAGATCACTCGCTCGGAGGTGAAAAATTACATTGACAAACTGGTCCAGGGGGTCAAACCGGATATGATGAATGAGATTCAAAATGAGGCGTTGTACAAACGCTTGATTCAAAGTTTGGCTGTGGATCAGATGGCCAAGGCAAAAATTAAGGAGAAGAAACTCGATCAAAAAGACAGTATCAAGCATGCCATGAAACACATATCAGAAGAGATAAACATTGATGAGATGCATTCTCGTGCCCATGACAGCAAAATCAAAGTTTCAGAGACAGACATTAAAATCTATTATGAAAAGAACAGAAAAGATTTTGAAGAAAGACCTTTTAATGAAGTCAAAGAGAATATTCGGGAAATTTTACAGGAAAAAGAAGAAACCCTGTATTTTAAAAATTATATGGAAGATCTGAAGAAAAATGCTGTGATTACCCGTGAAGATCGTTTGCTTGAGGTGCCTGTGCCAACAGAGAATGAGCTTATAATTTATTTTGAAGAAAATAGAAAAAATTATAATGCCCCTGAGAAATCATTCTCAGATGTAAAAGAACAACTATTAATCGAGTTAAGCGAGGTAAAGGAAGAGGAATGGTTTAAACTCAATAAGAACAGAACCCTTTTTACTATCCATGGGAAAAGACACACCGTTGGTGAATTTTATGAGGAATTCAAAGAGCTTCCATCCTATGAACAGGCAAAATATCAAACTTATGAGGCCAAGATAGAGCTGCTTGACAGGATAATCCAAAGGATGCTGATTGTGGAGGATACGGATGATCAGATGCTGGGTACGGAAACAAAAGACGAGGTGTCACATGCAAAAGAGGATATTTTAAGACAACTTCTCCATCAGGAGGAGGTAGACGACAAGCTGGAAGTAAAAGAGGAAGAAGTTATGGCCTATTATGAAAAACACAAAAAAGAGTTGATGAAGCCGCCGCAAGTGAAAATCAGTTATATTCGGATTGCCTCGGGCCAAGATGGGGAAGAAAAAAAAAGAGCTGAAGCAAAAATAACAGAAGCATATAAAAAAATATATCCTGGATTTTTTAAAACAGGCGTACCTTTTGAAGATGTTGTTTTAGAATATTCGGAAGATCCCGAAACTGCGAAAAATGGTGGAAAAATCGATAAATGGATAACTGAAGGGGAGAATATTATAGAAGAGATTCAATCTCACAGTTTTCATGAAAATGTGATGCGCTTAAAGAAAGATGAAATAGGATCTCCGTTTCAGTTCAACGGCAGCTGGTACATTGTCAAAGTAAGGGAACGAAATGAACCTGAAATGATGTTATTTGAAGAGGTCCGGGAGTCTCTCAAGGCTGCTTTATACCAACAAAAACATGAAGAACAGTCATATGGTATGAGCGAGGCTTTGCTTGAGCAGGCCAACCTCGTCATTTATGATGATGTTATCAAATCAATGTTAAAACCAAATAAATAGGAGGTTTTTCAGTGTATATGAATAGAAAGGAAAAGGCACTTATTATAACCATTTGTGCTAATTTTTTGTTAATTGCACTAAAATTTATCCTGGCCGGCATGTCTGGAAGCCTGGCATTGAAAGCGGGTGCATGGCATTCTTTTTCAGACATATTCGTATCAGGAATCGTCCTGACCGGGCTTGTTTTGTCGCGGCGGGAGGATTTAACCCTGTCAAAAGGGATCAGCCGGATTGAAAATTTTGTATCGATTCTTGTCTCCTTTTTTATCCTTTATATTGGATATGAAATTTTTCAAGAAGTCATCAAAGGTGAAGAAAGAGCCCTCACCCAGGTGCCAATAGTCATTGCCGGAGCTGTCTTAACCATTGTTGTGAGTTATTTTATGGCTCGCTATAAAATATATGTCGGCAAGGAGACGAACTCACCAAGCCTAGTGGCAGATGGATATCATTCCATGATGGATATGTATAGTTCAGTCATTGTGGTGATCGGGCTAACCGGCTATTTGATCGGATTGAGAAATATGGACAAGCTAGCAGCTGTAGTCATTGTAATCCTAATTGGTTTGGCTGCCATTGAAATTTTCACAAGCTCCCTCAAAGCATTGCGAAAAGGGGGGCTCCCGAATACAGTTCATAGAAATCTGCATATAGAAACCATGGGAAAGTATGGGAAGTTTGTTAAAACGTTTGGAATTCCATTGTTGATAATGAGTTATTTTGCTTCTGGAATTTATTCTGTTCAATGGAACCAGGTTGGTGTTGAAAAGCGCTTTGGCAAACCCGTTGAGACAGATGTTGCCCCGGGTATCCATTACCGCCTTCCCTGGCCGATAGGACAGGTGGATCTTGTAAATACGGCTAATATTGAAACGGTTGAAACCAATCCTGTTTTAATGCTGACCGGTGATGAAAACCTGGTTGAGATCAACACATCAGCTCATTATGTTATAAAAAATGCGATTGATTATACTTACCGGATAAAAAATCCAGATGAACTGGTACGATATGCAGTTGAATCATCAGTACGGCAAATCGTGAGTCAGGTCGGAGTTGATTTTCTTCTTACCACCGGTAAAACAGATGTCCTTGAACAAGCAAAAAAACAGATACAAGAGATATTGGATAAGGCCCTGTCCGGAATCAGGCTGGTCAATCTTCAACTCCTACAGGCGATCCCTCCCCAAGAAGTCATAAGCGCCTTTCAAGAAGTTGCCAGTGCCTGGGAGGACAGGGCCACCTACCTGAACGAAGCCATTGCCTATCAAAATGAAGTGGTCCCTGTTTCGCGGGGAAAAGCGGCTGAAATAATTGCTGAAGCGACAGGGTATAGAGAACAAAAAATGAATTATGCCGTTGGTGAAGCTCAAAATTTTCTTGATCGTTTGGAAGAATATAAAAAAGCCCCAAGTGTCACTAAAACTCGCATGTATTTAGAAAAATTGGAAGAGGTTTTGACAAAAACAGAAAAAATTATTGTTGATTCCCGAATTAAGATTGGGGATACGGATTTATGGCTTGTTAAGGGGCAAGATGCTGGAAAAATTTTAAAGGGAGTTCAATAAAATGAGTATAAGAAAAATATTACTGATCAGCCTAGTGATTGTGGGGTTTGGTGCTGTTAACCTGATATTCTTTCAAGTTGATTTAACCGAATATGTTGTTGTTACCCAGTTTGGTAAACCGGTACGGGCGGTCACCGATCCTGGTTTAAATTGGAAACTGCCTGATCCGATCCAGAGCATTCAGCGATTTGATAACCGGCTGGCAGTTTTTTTGCCGAATAAAGCAGAGTTTTTGACCAAAGATAAAAAAAACATAGTAGTTGAATTCTACCCTGCCTGGAAAATAATCAAACCGGTTGAGTTTTTGAAAACCGTTAAAGATGTCCCTGGTGCACAAGCAAGATTAAGTGACATTGTATCTTCAGAACTTGGGGTCGCCTTTGGTAAATATGACCTTACCTCTTTGGTTACAATAGATAAAAATAATATGAAATTAATTGAAATGATGGACATCATAACCCGTAATGCCAATGACAAGGTAAAAGAATATGGAATCTCAGTGGTCGATGTCAGGGTTAAGGTCTTGAGTTTTCCAGAGAAAAATATGCTGAGCGTATTCCAAAGAATGAGAGCAGAAAGGGAAAAGATCGCCCGGAAATATAGGTCAGAAGGCACTGAAGAGGCATCAAAGATAAGGGCTCAAGCTGATAAAGAAAAAACAATTATACTTTCAAAAGCATATGAAACTGAACAAAAACTTAAAGGAGAAGGTGATGCCCAGGCCATCAGAATTTATGCTGATGCCTTTCAAAAAGATCCGGAATTTTATGAGTTTTTACGGTCTCTTCAAGCATATGAAAAATTCATTGACAATAAAACCACTGCTATTTTACCGACAGATGCTGATATCCTTAAATATTTTGCAAGTCCAAAAAAATAGTCCATCTGTATTAAGGAGGATAGTAAAATCATGGAAGAAGAAAAAGATTTACCAGGAAAGGTTAGTGATCTTCCAAATGAACACAAGGAAACTATTAAATTTGGAGAATTTGTTTTTACCTTGATGCAAAAAAGTAGAGAGACTCTTTCAGGGGTTGGTCAAATTTTAAAAACCATACCAGGGTTTTTTACTCAAACATCTCAAACAGATGCAAAAGAGAATAGTGCAGCAACTGATATCCGTCAGGCTTTTTCCCACTTGAATCTAAAAGTATTGGGCCTTTCCCTGGCTGGGTTGCTGATTCTTTTTTATTTTCTTACCGGGCTTTATATTGTCAATCCCGGAGAAATAGCCGTGGTGAAACTGTTCGGGAAAATAACAAATACCAGTGTTGGTGAAGGAATTCATTATCGTCTTCCCTGGCCAATTGCAAAATCAGATATTGTTAATGTATCCACCATTCGTCGAGAGGGTATTGGGATAATGCTGCCGGAGCATAAATCCATTCACTCTTCACCGGAAATTGTCCAGTTTCTTACTGGAGACGAAAACATCATAGATATCCAGGCTGTGGCACAATATCGCATCAAAGATGCCCAAGCGTATCTATATAATGTGAACTACCCCTCATATCTTCTGGTAAATGAGATAATCCGAAGTGCAATTACAGAAATTGGGGGCAGTATGAAAGTGGATGAAATTTTGACGGTTGGAAAAGAGCATTTGCAAAGCTTGATCCGAGCGAAAACTCAAGAAATATTGGATAAATACCAACAAGGGCTGGAACTTGTAGGGATCACACTTAACAAAGTATATCCGCCACAAGATGTGGCTGAAGCCTTCAGGGATGTTTCCAATGCAAAGCAGGATAAGGAAAAAACAATAAATGAAGCTTTAGGCTACCAAAATACGGTAATTCCACAGGCTCGTGGTGAGGCAAACAGACAATTTAGAAATGCAGAAGCGTATAAAGAAGATGTCATGAACCGGGCAGGAGGAGAAGCAGTCAGGTTTGAGAAAATGTTAACTGAGTATGAAAAAGATAAAAAAATGTATCCGGAAAATGAAACCCGATATCGGCTGCATATGGAAACCATGGAAAAAGTAATGGGCCGTGTAAAAAAATACATGGTTAATGTTGAAGACGGCCAAAAAGTAAACCTCAAATTTTTTGAGGGTGAATAGATTCATATACAATTGGATTCATTGAAAACAAATAAAGAGATGAGAGGTCTACACATGAAAATAACAGCAGCCACTGATACAAGAACATTTACAGATAAATTTATTATTTCGGCAGCAACTTTATTCTTGATATTGGTTTTGTCGAGCTTCTTTTGGATACCCCGTGCAATAGCCAAATCAACCATAGCACCGACCATACCCGAAAGCTTCAGCAGTCTTGCCAAAGAAGCAAGTCCTGCAGTGATAAATATTCGAACCGTCAAAACCATACAGGGAGGAGGTCCTGTTTTCCGCCATTTTTTTAATGGCCCCAACCAAGAAAATGACCCAAGAAATGAATTTTATAACCGATTTTATAATGGAGGCCCCCAAAGGGAATTTAAGCAACCAAGCCTGGGATCAGGGTTTATCATTGATAAAAAAGGTTATATTGTAACCAACAATCATGTTGTGGATAATGCCGATGAAATCCGGGTGACGATGAATGATGGAAAAGAGTTTGAAGCCAGAATTCTTGGGCGAGATCCCAAAACAGACCTTGCTCTTATCAAAATAGAAACCGAAACAGACCTGCCGACGATTGAATTTGGAGACTCTGACCTGCTTGATGTGGGTCAATGGGTCGTCGCTATTGGCAGCCCCTTCGGTTTGGAACATACGGTTACTGCGGGGATTGTGAGTGCGAAAGGGCGCGTTCTGGGCTCCGGGCCTTATGATGATTTTATTCAAACCGATGCGTCCATTAATCCTGGGAACAGCGGAGGGCCGTTGCTAAATATGGCAGGTGAGGTTGTTGGGATTAATACAGCCATTATACGGGACGGTCAGGGAATTGGATTTGCTATTCCTGTTAATCTTGCAAAAAAAATTATTGGGCAACTAAAAGATAGTGGTGAGGTTACCAGGGGGTGGCTTGGTGTCGTAATTCAGGATCTTAATGAAGATATGGCCAAATATTATGGTGTTAACGGGGTCAAAGGAGCACTTGTCACAGACCTAGTTAAGGGAGACCCTGCTGATCAAGCAGGCATTGAGCCTAACGATATTATTATTGAGGTTGATGGTATAAAAATTGAAACCAGTCGAGACCTTACAAGAGAAATTGCCGGTATTGATGTTGGTAAAAAAATTGAACTTTTAGTGCTGCGTGGGGGGAATGAAAAGAATCTCACAGTACAGATAGCTAAAAGGAATGATTCGGTTGTGTCTGAATCAGGAATAGACTGGATTGGAATTGAAATCGTTGAGATAACGAAAGAAGATGCCAGCAAATATGACATGATAGAAAAAGAAGGTGTTTTGGTCAATAAAATTCAAGAAGACAGTAAAGCAGAGGTCGCCGGAATGTGGCCGGGTGATATTATTAAAGAGATTAATAATCACCCAATCAACACAACAATGGAATACTACAAGGCCGTTAACAGTATCAAAAAAGATGAATCTCTCCGGATGCTTATCAAACGTAGGAACAAGATGTTGATGGTCTTCGAGATAAAAAAATAGACTTTCTGAAAAAAGGAAACTTATCATGATTTATATTTATATTTGTAAAAAATGCTTTTATTCATTTGAAAAACTGTATCCGAGCCAACAAAATTGCCAGATCGAGTGTCCGAAGTGTGGGTGTGATAATTTGGAAACCCAACAATCCAAAACACTTTCTAATCATATTAAAGATTATTTCCTGACAGATCGTTCTTAAGGAATAAATACAAAAGGTGTACTTATGCATGGAAAATCAACGAACTTAGCCAGCAAGCCCTCTGAACAAACATTCAAAATGGCACCTGATAACCATTCCGGCTGTGGCTGTGGTCATGGACATACCCATGGCCACAGCACCTCGGAGAATGAATTAAGTTTAACCAAACAGATCATGAAATTAGGGCCCGGGTGCGGGATTTATGTTGCAGCCCTGGTTCTTGATTTGCCTGTTTGGATAAGTTTTATTTTGTTTTTTGCAAGCTATCTTTTAATTGCTTGGGATGTGCTTCTTTCCGCCATAAAAAACATCCTACGCGGCCAGATATTCGATGAATTTTTTTTGATGACCATTGCCACATTGGGGGCATTTGCAATCAAAGAATTCCCTGAAGCCGTGGCTGTGATGTTGTTTTTTAAAGTGGGTGAAATGTTTCAGGATTTTGCATTAAATCGATCCCGTCGATCCATCAAGTCTTTGCTTGAGATCCGACCGGATTATGCGAATATTAAATCGGGCAGTGATTCTAAACGCGTTGATCCGGATGAAGTAAACATTGGTGACATCATTATTGTAAAACCTGGTGAGCGAGTCCCATTAGATGGTGTTGTGGTGCTGGGCAACTCTATGTTGGACACCTCGGCCCTGACTGGAGAATCAGTCCCCCGGAGCATAAAAAAAGATGAAGAAGTGCTTTCCGGAATGATCAATAAAACAGGGCTACTAACTGTCCGGGTAACTAAAAAATTTAGCGACTCTACCATATCAAAGATTCTTGATCTAGTTGAAAATGCATCTGAAAAGAAAGCATCCACTGAAAAATTCATTACCAAATTTGCTAAATATTATACGCCTACAGTTGTATTCGGAGCCGTTCTCATCGCTATCGTGCCGGTCATGCTCTACAACATCCAGGCATTAACACCGTTATTTGCACACCAGGAGACACTTTCAGAATGGATTTATAAAGCGCTCATCTTTTTGGTCATTTCCTGTCCGTGTGCCCTTGTAATATCCATACCATTGGGCTTTTTTGGGGGGATCGGGGCTGCATCGAAACAGGGCATTCTAGTAAAAGGTTCAAATTTTCTTGAAGGCCTCAATCATCTTGGGACAATTATTTGGGATAAAACAGGAACATTGACCAAAGGTGTTTTTAGTTTGACCTCTATTGTTACCTGCAATGGATATTCGGAAAAAGAGGTTCTGGAGTTGGCAGCCTATGCTGAAAGCCATTCCACGCACCCGATTGCTCAGTTTATTCTCCAGGCGTTTCCAGGAAAAATTGATGAAGGCCATATCGAGGATTATCAGGAGATTGCGGGTCATGGAATAAAAGCAAGAATAAAAGGCCGCAACGTGTTGGTGGGAAATGAAAGAATTCTTGAATTAGAACAGATTACACATACCGGTGCAGATGTGAACGGAACAATTGTGCATGTGGCAATTGATTCCGTTTACGCAGGTTATATAGTGCTATCCGACGAAATAAAGCATGATTCAGAACAAGCGATTAAAGCATTAAAAAAATCCGGAATAACGCGGCAAATAATGCTTACCGGTGATGCTGAAAAAGTAGGGAAGTCCGTAGCCCAGAAACTGGGTATAGAAGAATATTATGCAGATCTTTTACCACAGCAGAAGGTGGAAAAACTTGAAAAAGTATTAATGGAAAACAAAAATTCAAAAAAGTTGACCGCCTTTGTCGGGGACGGAATTAATGACGCTCCGGCACTGATACGGTCAGATATCGGGATTGCAATGGGGGCCTTAGGATCTGATGCAGCCATAGATGCTGCAGATATCGTTTTGATGAGTGATGATCCGTCAAAAATCCCATTGGCTGTTTCGATTGCACGTAAAACCAAAGTTGTCGTCTGGCAAAATATAGTGTTTGCTTTGGGAGTAAAGGGCGCATTCCTTACCCTGGGCGCATTTGGGTTCGTCACGATGTGGGAGGCAGTCTTTGCGGATGTGGGTGTGGCATTGCTTGCGATATTGAATTCGTCTAGAATTTTAAAATAAATTTATATTAAGGAGGTATTTTTTTAATGAGACAATTTTTAAAACTGCTTTTGGTCTTTTGCAGTATTTTTATTTTATGCAATGTAGTGGTTGCGGAAGAAAAGACGACTCAAAACAAACCCAGTGCAGTTATATCTAATCCTGATTATCAATTTTCGCCTGTCCTTGACGGCACAGAGGTTACTCATGAATTTGTCGTAAAAAACAAGGGGGATGCTCTTTTAAAAATTGAAAAAGTAGAAACCACCTGAGGGTGCACAGCCGCTTCTTATCCGAAGCAAATTCCTTCCGGTGAAGAAGGAAAAATTTATATAAAAGTTAAAACTGATGGTTCAGGCGGTAAATTGCTTAAGAAAAAAATCACCGTACTGACCAATGATGAAATGAATCCCAAAATACATTTGACGATTGCAGGGAACGTAACAAAATTTGTTACAATTATCCCGGAAAGAATTAGTTTGGTCGGCATTGAAGGGCAGGAGCTTCAAATGACAGCAAAGATAATACCTGAAGAAGAATACCCATTCAAAATTCTGGATATCCTTGCAGTTGAAAAATCAAATTTCAGCTATCAACTCAAGAAAATAAACACATCTGATAAAACAGAATATGAAATTGAATTTAAGAATTTAAAGAAAGATAAGGGATACTACAATGAAGTGATCGAACTGGTGACAGACAGCAAAATCAAGCCCAAGATCACATTAAATATCAATGGCCTTATTCGGGAGAAACCTAAAGCTGATTAGCTAAGTCAGATTCTATCTGTTTGAAGTGAGTTTCTTTAAAAAAGGGGGAATTATTATATGATAATTCCCCCCATTACACGTTATAGGATTTGATAATGAAGAAAAACCTTGTTTTTAAACTGACACTTTATCTTTTTATATTTATGACGGGATTTATCGGCCTGAACACCGAAGCCATGGCCATTGATGAGATAAAATGGAACAAATATGATGAAGGGTTGTCGCAGGCCAGGAAACAGAACAAAAAAATTTTATTATATTTTCATGCGGATTGGTGCAAGTACTGCAAACTGTTGGAAAAAACAACTTTTAAAAATCAAAAAGTGGTTACCTACTTAAATGATAATTATATTAATATTTCCGCAAATTCCGACATTGAAAAAAAACTTGCCAAAAAATTCGGTGTTCGAGGCGTGCCTGCATTCTTCTTTTTAGGATCTGATTCCAATAAGATTGATGGAATATCGGGATATGTTGAACCGGAAATCTTTCTAAAAATGATTAAATTTATCCATACTGACAGCTATCAAAAAATGTCCTTTTCTGACTACGCCAAGACAATTTAATTGTAGTTTATGGAACTTTTTTTAAGCCATGGGAGTCCATGTTAGTGAATGCTTGAATAAATCCACCATGGGTGGTCACATCCGGGAACAAATATTCCTTGTGAAAAATTCAATTAAAGTATTATTGTTTTTTACTATTGCTCTAATTTTATGGCAAATTATTGATCAAAGATTTTCTACAAATGAAATTTTGATTGATTCACAACAGATAAACCAGACCTTCTGCCCTATACGAAAGCAGCCCGCAACTATTTCTAAAAAAAACATTAAGGCCGAGTTGGGTTTAACCAATTACGGACGTCCTATAAAATTTTTCACGCAGAAATATACAAGAGGCAATGGTGGTACCGTTACAGATAAAATCACCGGTCTTATGTGGCAACAATCAGGCTCAAACGATCTTATGCCTTATACCGGCGTAAAAAAATACATTGAAAAATTGAATGAAGATAAAATTGCCGGGCACAATGACTGGCGGATGCCAACATTGCATGAACTTATAACCATTTTAAGCCAGGAACAAAGTGCGAACAGTCTGTATATCCATCCTGATTTTAATTCAAAACAAAAATGGGTGTGGAGTTCGGATAGTGCAACTGATGGTGCGAGGTGGCTGGTTGATTTCTTTGAGGGAACTATTTTCTGGGGAGACAATAATCTTGTGAGTTTTGTGCGGGCAGTTAGGTGTAATCATTAAATATAGTTAAAGAAATGGACAATGCCGATTCAAAACTGGTCTTTGACGATTTCTCAATTGGCCATTTCTTTTGAAGGTAGACTTGATAAAGGGTTGAAAATTTGAGATATATTTGCTGCTTGTAGCTGGTTATTATAAATGTGCAACATGATTAACATTGTATTGATGATGATTTGATTGGTCTGTCCACGGCAATCGAAATATTATTCTCATAATCATTTTAGATTAGGTATTAAAACAACACTAAGAATGGAAACCTTAACAATTGCAAAATCCATATTCTATTTTTTAATTGCAGGCTTGTTTGAAATAGGAGGAGGGTATCTGATCTGGCTTTGGATACGGGAAGGAAAACCATTAAGTTATGCAATCATCGGGGCAATTGTACTGATTGCCTACGGTATCATTCCTACATTACAGCCAGCTAATTTTGGTCGAGTTTATGCTGCTTATGGTGGTGTTTTTATTGTCTTATCCATTATATGGGGATGGGGAATAGATGGCATCAAACCAGATAAATTTGATTTGATCGGTGGTTTTATTGCATTAATTGGAGTTACAGTAATAATGTATTGGCCGAGGAGCTAAAAAATGATTTGTTTTGTCGCTCAGAGCGATTTTGTTTTATGGTGGACCCGCTCCAGCGGAAGCCAACCCCTTCCGACGAGCAGTGTTTGTTGCGCCCATTCTCAGGGCCTGACTTCCACTTCCGCTAATCGGCCAGGCAACTTGTAATGCTTAACCGATGACACAGAATTTTGAAAACTCCCTTTGCCGATTCACTGTCATCACACCCCAGACATTGGTCAAGTATATTTTTTAAAGGGTGTTTATACGATTGTTCTGGACTTTTTTACCACCCGTCCCAATCTGGATCCGTTTGACAATTCCAAACTTTTACCACGTCCGTCTTTTGACAATCACACCTCGTGGGCATTTCCACTGGTTTGAATGGGGGGTGAGCATATCCGATTGTCCAGTTTTTATACACTGGATACCACTCTGGATAAAAATGATACTCTCCCATGGCATCCTTCATCATCATCTTGCTTCATTGCTCCTGTTCTCTTTTTTCAAAAGAAACCACAGGAACGCGACCCTCACCAAAGCAATGGAATTGAACGAGTTGTCTGAGAATCTATAGAAAATGGTAAACCAATTCAAAATTTAAATAATATACCTAAAAACAAACTTGACCCCAAAGTAATTGTTTGCCCATACTAAAAATTTTTTATGACAATAGTGATATTGTCAGAACCGCCCATTTTTAATGACTCTTCAATCAATTGCCTGCCTGCCTCGTGAATTGAGTTTATTGCCATAATGGATTCTATTTGAGAGTCAGGCAGATGCTTTGTAAGGCCATCTGTGCATAGAAGTAATCGATCATTTTTCTTGATTTGAAAAATACCGCAATCCGATTCACTGTCATCACACCCCAGACATTGGTCAAGCATATTTTTTAAAGGATGTTTATATGCTTGTTCCGGGCTAAGAGTTCCGTCATCAATAAGGTCTTGAATAAAAGTATGATCTTTTGTGATCTGCTTAATTTTTTTATTGCGCAACAGGTATAGTCTGCTATCACCAATGTGAATCCAAAAGACTTTACTTTGATATACAGTAGCCGCAGTTGCTGTCGTACCCATGCCCTCAAGTTTTGGATTTTCTTGGATTTTTTGGAGTATCTTTTTTTCTGCTGTTAAAAGGACTGTTTTTAGATCTGTTTCCAGGTCTGTTTTAGAAAAAACATGTTCCTGGAATGTATCTATAACTATCTGTGCAGCTATTTCTCCACCAGGAAGGCCCCCCATTCCGTCAGCTACGGCAAGGATACTGATCTCTGAAACTATTTTTATTAGATATCTGTCTTCATTGCTTTTTCGTTTGCAACCAGTGTGGCTTTTCCCCCAAGCTCCGTTGTTCTCAACAGTCATATTATTTTTCTCCAGATAGATTTAAAACGGTTCTAAAACCGACGCTGGAAAAGGCTTCCCAATGTTGGCGTTCAAGATAAGCTTCATTGTGATCCAATTCACCGACGCCGCCGTGAACATGAAATTTTGGAGTGCCATCTGGAGAGATAGTCATCGTCCATTCATTCACATTTTGCTCAAGTCCCTGAATGCCGGCATTGTTGACTGTGGTTTCGATAACTGATTGAATGCCAAATTCCGGAGGATCGCTTAAGGGCTCAGGTTCGGGGTTTTGGCCCTGCATCATCCACATTCCATTCCACTCTCTTTTTTTAGGTTGGGAGGGAGGAGACGTATCTATCAGTGAAGTTGGGTCATGACCGGCTTGAACGGCAAGCCACCACTGCGCCATCAAGGGCAGAGACCTTCCGTAAAACCGTGCATATGCAATTGCTCCGACAGGTGTAACCCGTACGACTGGTTTTGCAACAGCATCAGATTTAACTCTAAAAATCCCGTCTTTGTATGTAATAGGTTCATAGCCTTCCTTTACCTCTCCAAGCAGGAGTAACAATTGCCCGTTCCGCAAAACAGATTTTTCTTTCACTTCTATCCCATCAACCTCATTAAGGAACTGGACATATAAATGGTTCGTGATTTTGGTCTGATCCATATACAATGTTTTTACTGATACGGTTTTTTTGACCTGTTTTCCTTCCGATACCATGGGATCATCAATGGACATGGAGACATCTGCTCCTTTTAACAATATCATCATCATGCCATCGCTGGCTAAAAACTCGGCAGGAAGGTTGTCCATTTTATCGGTGCCAGGAGATGATGTTGGCTGGGGGGTTTTAAAGTTAAATTCCGACAAGTTTAGAGGATTTGTTACCTCTTGTTGGCTTATGATATGATTTCCTTCAAGCGATGGTTTTATTTTTCCTGAATTATGGTGCGTTATCCATACACCAGCAATAACGACTATAACAGCAGTACTTATGACAAATAACTTTTTCCAATATTTATGGCCTCGGCCTGTTGGTGATTTCCCCTTCCCATCAGAATCCATAACAAGCTCTTCCAATGCAGTATGGAGAGTTTTAACAGAAGGCGTTCTCTGATTTCGATTTTTGGCTGTGGCTTGTTGTATTATTGTATCAAGGGTTTTAAAAAAAATGGTTTGCGGGTTATCCAAAGCAGCACTGTGAAAGGGTTTATCCCGCCCTTTTTTCATTTTGCCTTCAACAACCTCATAAAGTATTTTACCAAGGGCATATACGTCAACGCGTACGTCTGTCAGGGCCAGGTCGACAAATTGTTCTTCCGGCATATAGGTTATTGTCCCCAACATATGATGGTCCTGGGTCACATTGTTTAAGTGATACCCCCCTGCAATTCCAAAATCCATAATCTTGGGAAGTTCATCATCAACAAGAACATTCTCAGGCTTCATATCCCGATGCACCACCCCTTTATCATGCACGGCTTTCATACCATCAAGGATTGGGAAAAAGTATTTTTTAAGCCAGGTTCTCACTTTGTTTTCGTCATGTCCAAAGCCTTTTTCCGGCATTTTTTGGCGCAAAGTCAGGCCTGGAATATATTCCATAACAATATAATCCATTTTCATGCCATTTATTTCAAGCTGGTCAAAATCAAAAACCTGGAGAATGTTCGGGTGCTGCATTCTGGCCATCACCTGCACTTCCCGATGAAAGCGCATGGTTTCTGAGGAGATTTCTTCTTCATTACCATCAAGACTTTTAATGAATTCCTCGGACATGATTTTCAATGCTACCTGGCGATCTAAATTTAGCTGCTTAGCCAAATAAACCTCTCCTTTGCCGCCTTTAGCAATGAAGTTCTGTATCTCCCACTTATTGTTGATAATCATTTCCTCTTCCAACAGATAAGTGGTGCTTGAAGAATTTGCTGTGTCGTGGGTCATCTTAATCCTATCATTTATGATGTTTCGATCATTTTTTTAACAAAGCTATTTTGAATTACCAGCGAACTGTTTCGTATCAAAAAACCAATGTCGTAAAACGATCTACCGATCTGCGAATTGAACCTTGCCGGTCTGTTTGTCCACCAACAGTCGTCGAATGGCTTTGCCATCGGTTTGGACGATTCTGGCGACGTAATAGCGGCCCATGTTCTCAAGAGAGGTGATGTTGTAATCTTCCACCCTTTGGCCGTCCATCTCCTCTTCGATGATGATTCGGGCTGTGCCAGTGCTCATACCGTCGAAAATCTCTCGAATGGATAGCCGGTCATCATCGGTCATTGCACCCGTTTCTGATGCTGTTCTGTCCTTTTCACCCTCCTCGTAGGCCTTCTGAATGAATTCGAGTATTTTCTGCTTGGGCTTCATGGTATTTCTCCTTTTTCGATATACTGTCCTTGGTGATCAATTTTTTTTGAGTAGACTCAAACAATCTAATTAGAGCTGAGAATCTCTTTTTTGTTTTGATATTCCTCTTCATTGATCTCGCCTTTAGCAAACTTCATCTTCAAAATCATGAGAGAATCATTTCTATCAAGGCTTCCTGGGCTGCTGCCTTGATTTGCCTTGAGCAATTTAAATATCAGGAATGCTATAATGGCAATGATAAGCCCTGTAATGGCAAGGCCTATAATTCCTCCACCAAAAAACCAATGCCCGTAACCTGCTCCATTGTAGCCACAATTCCACATTTTTTTGCACTCCTTTTTCTATGTATAATTGATATGGATGTAACAGTGAAAGAAAACTCTTTTACTGTTACATCCTCTGTCAATAATCAAGATTACCAGCATCCGGCAAAGTCATGGTCGTGGTCTGTGATACCACAACCCCAGCCCTGACCGTATCCCATGCCGCCCATACCAGAGACATTATACTGCTGGGCTTTTATCCTGAGTTCATTTTCGGATTTGCTGATCTGCTCAGACAATGCCCTGGCTCTTTTAGCGTCAGGGTTGGTGTTTGCCATCAGTGCATTCAACTCTGCCCTGTCTGCTGAAATGGAGGACCTCAGAGGCTGGGTATCATTCTCAAAGGACTGATAGGCACCGTTGTTGTAGCCGCTCTGATTGTAATTCCCGTTTCCATGCATTCCACCACCGTACCTCCCGCCGCACCCCCAGGCATACGCACTGGCTGCAAGAAAACCAACTATCAGAACGATTGATATTGTAGTAATAATTTTTTTCATGATAACTTCCCCTTTGTTTGAGTTAATAAAAGGCTTTCGCCGTTAGTTTTCTTTATTGCAATGGGTGTGCCATTTTTTGGATTAATTCTATAACCATCTGAAACAATAGAAATATTTATGTTTTTTTGTAAAAAATAATTAACAACACCTCATAAAAAGTTCATATGGCGGTTAATATTTAGACAATAACTTTAAACCAAATCGATTAATTTTTAACCGCTTTCTCGGATTCGTGTTTATCATAAACGCTTTAAATAATACCCGGTTTAAGAAGGAGCAGGTTTTTATTGCCGGTAGAAAGGATGAGAGGAAACTCACTCATCATATCAGGAGGGAAAGAGAGGATAAGGTGGTTCCCTTTAAACTAATAGAGGTTCTTAACCTATATGTTTGGGTTGCTGAGAATAAAACTCAAATTTATTGTTAGGCCGCGGAAATTCGGAAACCGTGTGCTTTTCATATATCATTTCACCTGTTAAGCTGTCACAATATGTGCATTACAGTTTTCCTCGTGTGATTTATTCATCTTTTCCGACCGGAAGCTAAAACCAGGTCACAGTCTAACAATTTAAAAGCACGAAAAATTGATTCTCGATAATTGTCACAATTTTTAGCCAGGTATTTCCAGGGCGTGTGGGAACTGACATCAATCTTCCAGCTCCCTGCCCCTATAAGATTTATGATGGCTCCTGATAGAGATCCTTTTTTACAAAACACGTCCATGGTAACAAACCGTGTACCAGAAGGTACTGCTGAAAACAGATTCTTCCAGAAAGTTTCCCAACCCGGCATGCCTCCAGGACCTAAGGTTATCAAAACTTTCGGTACAGTTTCAGTTGGTATCGTTTTCAAAAAAAAATCACATCCAACCATGCGCAGATCTTTTTCGATAAGCCTTACCGATGAAGGATTTTCAATTACAGAAATAGTTTCCCTTGCTTTTGAAAGCATACCTGAAGAACCATCAATTCCAACAATTATTCCATTTTGTCCTATTTGGGAACAGATCTCCTTAAAATTGACTCCTGTCCCGCAGAAGAGATCAAGAACCACATCTCCTTTTTTTAGCTCCAATTCATCGATGGCTTTTTTTCTTATTTTTGTATAAGGATAATCATTTGTGAATGTATAAACTTTTGAAAACAGATTATACCAATTTAAGGCTCTCCTTGATTTCAAAATATTTTCCCTTCATTAATTCAGCTGCTATAAATTCAAAGGCCGATAACGTATTAATGTGAATGAGCATGTTCTGTCTGATGCCGATAGTTAGTTATCAAATTAAATACGATCAGCCCGGTAAGAATTACCGCTGCAACAAGTTGCACGCTTTCTGGAAAAATTTCCGAAGCTTGACCAACGATTGCACTGGCTTGTATTCCCATCAGGTCATACACAATGTCCACTAAAAAACCCATTAAGAGGGAAGTGGCAGAAATCATTGACAAATAAATAAAAAGTGCCCGAGTGTTAAATATGTTTTTAACGAGATTGATGGTTGCTGCATTGGTGGCTGGTCCTGCAAGTAAAAAGACCAGGGCAGCTCCCGGGTTCAACCCTTTTAATATCAAGGCTGCTGCAATAGGTGTAGAAGAAGTTGCACAGACATACATGGGTATTCCGGCGATCAGCATCACTATCATAGATAAAAATCTGTGATCATTGGCCCACACAGTCAGATCTTCCGGAAAATAAAATGTTATAATCCCTGCAATGAAAATACCGACCAAAAAAGGTTTGGCAATATCTGTCAGCAGCTCACCATAAGCGTATTTAATACCGTCGATTAGTCTGTGGAGCAAGGATTCTTTTTTGGGTTGTGCTACTGCACAACTGTTTTGTGTGCAGCCTCAACCGCCTGCTTCTTTAACCTGTGTCTTGACAATGGGTGCATCCTCTGTGCCAAAGTAATTTTGAACGATCCCTGTTGATACTGCAGTAATAAAAGCAGCAACTGGACGAATTACAGTCAAAATGGGATCTAACATAGCCCAGGAGACTGCGATGGAATCCACTCCTGATTCTGGGGTGGCGATCATAAACGATAAGGCAGCGCCGCTATTAGCTCCTTGTTTTTTAAGACTCGTAGCCACAGGAACAACACCACAAGAACAAAGAGGGATCGGTATCCCAAACAATGCCGATAGAATTACTGGCTTGATTTTACCGGTTCCAAGGTATTGTTTAATTTTATCTGCCTTAAAAAAAACGTAGAGTAGTCCCGCGACAAAAAAGCCGAACAGCATATATATTGCAACATCAAGATATAGATACCAAGATTCTTTTAATATTTCATAAACGATTGTCATAATAATTTTTTCCTTATTTAGCATGAGTGATATGATCCAGGCTCATTTTGATCAATGAGACAACATGGTCATCATCAATAGAGTAGTAGATTATTTTACCTTCTCTGCGATTTTTTAAAATTTTCATTGTTCTAAGTATCCTGAGTTGATGCGAAATAGCGGAATCACTCAGGTTACAAAGAACTGCGATATCACAAACACAATGTTCCTGTTTCAATAGTGCAAGAACAATTTTTAGTCGTGTTGGATCGCTTAACGCTTTGAATATATCCACCATCTGGTTGATGCTTTCAACTGGCGGAATAGTCTTTAAAGTCTCCAGAACCTTTTTTTCATTTATACATTTGTCGCCACAAATATCCATTTAACATCTCCTCATATGAACAACTGTTCATATATGATAGTGTTCAGATTTATATTTGTCAATGATTATTCAACGAATTTGTTAATTAAGAATTTTTTTTAGTGAGTCATAGTATTCAAAATAAGTAGTTCAATATTTCTTATTTTATGGAATTTTAAATTACGAATTGAGCGACAGCTATGTCTATAAAGTCCTTTGCTTGGTGGGACTGAGCACTATAACGTGTACGACTCACTTTATTAAAATTCCCCACGTTACCACATCTTGTATAAACAAAATTTTCAGTCTTTGATGTGCGATTCATCTATATGGAAAACCGCATGACCAAATAAATTAAGATCCCATGAAATTTTATTGGAGATACATTTTATAGCCATTCACATCCAGAAAAACTTTCAAGTTGAAATAATAGGGAACAGATGAATTCTTATTCAGATTAAAAAAAATACAAAAAAATAACCCTCCAATTGCTAAGAGGGGTTATTCCTTATTCATCAATCACCGACACCACCGGTCACCAGATCAGGTCACATTCACATAATCCATGGTCACGCAGATCAAATTGTCATAATCGCCTGACATAACCTCATCCAGATACTTTTTCACATACTCCTTGTCGGCGCCAGCTTTAAAAAGAGCATTACGGACACGCCCGATGATTGCAAATGCATTTCCATTGGTATCAATGAGTTTCACGGTTGGTTTGATTTTTGGTTTCGTCATTATTTGATCCTTTCCATTATTTGTTTTGATTTGAAAAATTCAGCTACACAGAAACAAGCTCTCTCATCCGATTTTTAACTGTTTGGATAATTCCGGAGTCGGCCATGGAATGATAACTGTCTCCAATGATTATATGGTCGTGTAGTTCAACGTCTATGCTCCCAAGAGAGATGCCTACCTTCATGGTGATTTTGTTATCTTCCATTGAGGGTTCGGTATCTCCTGAAGGATGATTGTGAACCAGGATAACACCTGTAGATTTTAGCAAGATCACCCGTTTGGCGATTTCCCGAGGATAAACGATTGCATGATTTATGGTGCCCTCAAACATCTTCTCAATGGCAATGATCCTGTTTTTGGGGTTCATGAAGATGCAGTACATGGTTTCGATATCATCCTCTTGAGCAAAGATGGGTTTCATCACATTAAAAACTTCTTTTGATGAAAGCAGTCGCTTACCTTTGGAAGATTCCTTGACCATTGAAGCGAATGTGCCTGTTTTGAGATCATTCCAGAATTGTTCTTTGTCCATACTTTTAAATCCTTATTCAAATGAGGGTTTTATTAAATTGAGAACTGCAGTTTGTTTAATTGACGTAAGCGATTTCATTAATAGATATCTTCTCGATAAAGTTTCCACGCATTGACCAGGACTTCGAAATAAACCGCTCCTCCAGCGCATGCACCATCATGACCCCATGTGCAAAACAACTTTTTCCTTTCACCTATGTATTCAAACATTTTGGGATCTGTTTCAGATATCCAGTAACCCCCGGAGGTTGAAAAATAAGGCATATCAAGATCATCAAAGACAAAGGGTGTATATGCTTGGGTACAAATAGAGCAGTATTCGGTTTTTATGTCTGTATTTAAGTGACCATATTCATAGCTGATTTGGTCCGAACAACAGACAATAATATCACCAGGAGTCGGTCTTGATTTATCCCTGGAATTTAAAATTAAATCATGCATCCGGTTTGCAATTAAAACGTCTTTGTCAGTAAGACCGTGCATACGATTAAATAATAAATTTTGGGAATATCTTTTTAAGGTTTCTTTCGTGATCACAAATTGTTCAGTATCCATACTTTTAAATCCTCATAGAAATGAAAACCCCTCAATGATCATTCAAAGAGGGGTTTATTAAATTGTGAACAGCGGTTTGTTTAATTGACCATTGCCATTTATTGAAATTTTGAAAATGATAAAGAAACTTCATTGATTCGAGAATCATCATTGTAAAATGAACCGAGATACCATTCATGTTCAATTTTGATTTTAAACTCGAATTTTGATTCTGCCCATTTTTCCAGATTTTTCTGATTCAATGTTGGCACTTCATCAAAGAAAGAATCTTTTTTTACTATACCATTTGAGATTTCAGGAATTTGACTGAAATCCAATTCCATACAATGTATCAATCCCATAAATAATTCTCCTTTAAAACAAATGATTAATTGACCATTGCCAGAATATTCCCACCGGTCCTCTGAAGTTTGAAACTGGACTCAGCAGATAGATCCTTGTACTGGGAACCTTTGGTATAAGCCTGGATTACATGGAACATGGTATTCCCGACATCATGGGCCCATCCCCATTCAACAGCTTCCTGCTCCACTTTGTTTAATTGAAATTGCCTGTTGAAACTTGCCATGGATGAATCAGGATTATTCACAGCAGAATCCATGGATATTTTGAACAGATCCCTTTTGTTGCCAAGCTCAGCAGATACTTTCTCCAGGACATTGGGAAATTCTTCCAGAATCTTGGTGGATACATGGCGGTATGATGTAGAAACATCGGACTTGGATATAAGTCCATTGGTACAGATCAGGCGCAAGACAAACGCAGATATGCTCAAACTGGCCAATCCCACTTCAGAATTAGAAATAGAGATTCCCGGGGTAAACTTATCCCCATTGATATCAAAAGATCTGGGCCCGTCAGGTATGCTCAAGCTCATGAATTCAGGGTCAAGAGAGCACTGGACGATTGTTTCAGGTTTATATCCCAAAGAATCAAGTCGTTCAAAAATCTCAAAATTGTCCACTGGAACATATTTTTGAGTGAATACCGCTCTTACATCATCCCCATCGAATCTAAAAAACAGCTGGGTATTCTTTTCATGTTTGATCCAGTAATTCAAATTATCCGCCTGGATATCCTGGGGGCATTTTTTCAAATAATTGTAGGGGATTCCCAATCTGTTTGAAATGGATCTCTGGGCCACAGGTCTTACCGTATGGGATTCTCCAGCGATCCTCATCAAATCAAGGCTGTCAAATTCTATTTCGGGTACATTGACATTTTGATCAATACAATTAGCGGACATTGCATCCACTTGATCATAAATTTTTTCAAGGGTGGTTTCATGCTGCATGGTTTTATCCTCCTTCATGGGTTTGTTTCTTAAAAAACGCCAACCTCGGCGTTTCATTCTGACAATTCACAAGATTCATTCTCAGGCGCCTGCGAATTTAATTGATTGAAAATATTTTGTGTTTGTTTCCAGGAGATATACCTTTCACCCCCAGGCATATTATATTCTCCCTGACGACTCTACAGGGTGCATATCCATAAAAGCGGACGGGTGGCTCCTGGGTAGTTTGATTCTGTTACAATTTTTTTGATTTTAGTTGGAAACTGTTGACAGATGGGATTCTTGCTGAGGAATTAAAAATGGTTCAAGTTTGTTTCTGTTATAATATGGGGCTAATGATTTATCACTCTCTGTCCCCAGGTCTCCAGTATCCGTGCAGGACAGCACAGTTTGTTTCCTGCTTTTTTGCCAGAAGGTTTCTTAAGGCACTGGTTTGTATCTTGAGATCGACAGTTTCGTTCTACCATTCTTTTAAACGCCTTTTTCAACTTTTCGGTGCTTAAAGGTTTAAACGGATACGCCATAGTTTGTTTCTCCTTTGATTGAAATATTTCAGTTGTCTTCTGGAATAGTAGGTTCGCCCAGATCAAAAAGACAGATTGAAACTGGAAGAGAAATCGTTGGAAACAGCATGCGCATTTCATCCTCAAGCATATCCAGAGTGCTTCCGTATGGACTTTTTTCACTGCGGGCAGAAGTCAAAAGCAATATGCCGGATTCAACCGTTCCTTTGTCATATCCCAGCTGCAATCTGAGAAGTCCTGTGTGGAGATATTCATAAGAAGAAAAATTTCCATCCATGGCGATTTTCCCCTTAACACCTTTATACATATATCGTCGTCCCGGCAAAATGTTCAGGCTCACGTGTTCCTCTCTCCATCCCATGGCATCTAAAGCATCACGGAGTATTTCTCTTCGATAAGCAGTGCCTGCCAGACAATCAAGCAGGTATTCACAGGTAATGGTTACATCATGGATCATGTTTTTTGATTCCAAAATGTTTTCGGCATTCCGGAAATGAATAATTTCAAAATTCATACTTTTTTATCTCCTTTCATGGTTGTTTTGATTTTTCGTTATAGGGGTTAACCTGTTCACGCCAGGTTAAAATTTGAGGTAAATTTGCTCGAATAAACGATAGGTCTACTTGTCTTCAGGATTTATATGGCCCAGGATCTCATCAATGAAGATTGATTTTTTAGAAACTTGGCCCAGGTAGGAAAGGGGATAGGATAAGAATAACAGTTCCATAGCCCTTGAAATAGCCACAAAGCATATTCTCCTTTCTTCCTCGATATTCCCCTTGGCGCTGGGCAATAAGCCTTCAACCATTCCAATAAGAAATACAATTTTAAACTCCAGGCCCTTTGATTTGTGGATGGTCATGAGAGACACCCCTTCTTTATTCTGGCTGGTTTTGCTGTCTTCAAAGGTATCGGTGTATTTCAGGAATGATTTGATATCATTGTACCGGGCCGCTGATAGCTGAAGGTGATTTAAATTCTCGATCACAATATCATCCGGGCTCGGCATATCTTCGTCTACAATGAATCTGTCATAATCCAGATTGTTTCTCAGCAGCTTCAGTAACTCTGATGGCCCAAAAGTATCAACCCCCTCAATTAAAGGGTCCATGAAGTTAATAAACTCCCTGATGTTTTTCCGGATAAAGGGGGTATCAAACCGGGTTTCTTTTAATCCCTGGTACAGATGAATACCCTTTTTGTCACAGAACTCTTTTAACTCAGCTTTGGATTTGTTTGAAATATATCGAACGGGTGCGTTGAGTATATTCAGAAGGCTATCATCTCCCTCATCGGAATCTGGGTCCTGGATCACCCTAAGATAGTCAAGGAGGATTTTAACTTCACGCCGGGTATAGAAGTTCTGGCCCCCATGGATATAGAAAGGGATCTTGTTTTGAAGGAATGCTTCTTCAGGATACAGGGATTGAAAATTGGCCCGGTATAAAACAGCGATCTCCTTGTAGGCATATCCCTTTCGTTCAACCAGGTCGGTGATTTCACTTACCAGAACCATTGCCTCTGTCATTTCACTGGAACTTTCCAGAACGATAACACTATCTCCTTCTATATTATTGGTTTTAAAATCTTTGGGAATCTGTCGTTTGAAATGCTGGGCCAGATTTGAACAGGCCTGTACTATTTTTTTTGTGGATCTGAAGTTTAACTCAAGGATAAACTGCTCTGACATGGGAAACATGGTTTTAAAATTCAGAATGTTTCCCACGCTGGCGCCGGCGAATCCATAAATACTCTGGTGGTCATCCCCGCATACCCAGAAGCTTGAATTTTCCTGGTTTTCTTTGATGAGAAGCTTTAACAGGCTTAGCTGACAAGGGTTGGTGTCCTGGAATTCATCAATCAAAATGCTGTTGAACATCTCCTGGTACTTATCCCTGATTTTTTCATCATCCCTTAGCAAGCTATAACTTTGAATGAGAAGGTCATCAAAATCCAGAAGCATCTTTTTGAATTTGATTTCATCATAGAGCCTGTAAATCTCGGCAACCTTCATCATGGATTTATCACCTTCAAACAATTCTTTGAAATCCTGTGCATCAATCAGATTATTCTTTGCAAGAGAGATTTCCCGAAGTACGGTTCCAATGGTCAGATCCTTTATTTTCAATTGTTTCATGACCTCTTTGATTAGGATCAGCTGCTCTTTTCCAGAAACGATTTCAAAGACAAACCCTTCTCTTTTTAACAGGTAATAACAGAAAGAATGAATGGTGGATAAGTGGACCCTTGCTGATCGATCCCCCAGCACTTCCACCAGGCGGTGTTTCATTTCATCTGCCGCATTTTTGGTAAAGGTTAACCCGAGAATGTTTTCCGGCGAGATCCCATGTTGATTGACCAGGATGCCAATTCGTTCCATCATTGTTTTTGTCTTGCCAGAACCCGGCACTGCTATTACTGCAACAATACTGTTTCTTGATTCTGCAGCTTTTAACTGTTCAGGTGTCAGATTGTTCATGCTGCCTGCCCTCCTTGTTTATGCGCATTTTTGATGCAGTTGATTGCCATCTTGATCCTGAATTTCGTTGCCACAATTTTATTCAAGCTGGATGAGGTTCTATCTTCCCGGATGATTTTTTGCAGCTTTTTGGCATATTCTCCATGAAGGCCATTGAGAAAGTTGATAACTGCAGAAGGGGGATGGCACCGTAACATTAATTCAATATTCACAATCTGGTGCTTTCTGTTTTCATCTTCCTTGGTTATGGTCAAAAAATCCTGGATAGCACTAATTTCTTGTTTGCTCATGCTGCACTCCTTTCATTGAACCATTCATTACAGGCGGTCTTGTATGAACAGTTCTTACATTTCCATGATGTGTCGTTGGGGATGAAAACCTGCTTAGAAATTCCATCCCATACCTGGACAGCTTTTCGAATCAATCTATGCTCATCCAGTTCAGAACGGGTGGTCCAATACTGCTCAAACTTCGGGGTTTTGGTTTTAATCAGGGTGTCAAACTTCAATAATATTTCACGATCCCTGAAGCCTTTGTCACGCACAGCCATTTGATATAAAGTAAGCTGTTGGTTCTGGTCAACTTCGTCAATTGAATAGGCCCTTGCTGAAGTTTTATGGTCCGTCACAATGATTGTTCCGGATGGATCTTCTTCAATAAGATCTATGGCGCCGATGAACGGGATGGGAATACCGGGCAGATAAAAGCTGAATGCCTCTTCGATCCCGAGAATACGATAGCTGTCACTGGGAAGTTTATTGTACCAGATGGTCAGAAGATCCTTACCCATAAGCGCCATGGATTTGAAGTCATGATCTTTGGAATATCCAATGTCAATTTTGTTTTCAGCGATCCTTGTCCATATCTTTTCAAAGGTTTCGTGGATATCCTTGAGCAGCAATATCTCACCCATCATTTTTTCCAGGTAATACTCCTCCAGGGTTCCATGGATTGCAGAACCGAACTCCATAGCATCTGATTTTTGTTCCATGGGGATCTTGTCTATTTTTGAGAATTTATACAGCAGAGAGCATTCCACATAAGTGCCAATACTGCTGGCGCTTAAATGCTCTGTTTGTCTCAGTTCACTTAAAACCATTATAAGTGCCCTCCATAAAAAAAGGGATAAGATCCACCCATGCTCAGTGAACCTTATCCCCTTACGAATTGTAATTGATTAATGTTTAAGCTGCTTGCTGGAGTGTCCTGATAAAAGTTGAGGCATCTGCAGAAGATAATTTCTCTAGCGTGGTGCCAAAATCTTCCATGACCAGATTCCCCAGGTCTTCAATCGAGATACCCCGGCGCCGGCTCAAATTGTAAATGGCACGCTGCTGGGCTTCACTCATGGAAGGTGTGTCCTGGTTTCCTTCCTTTGCTTTAGTCTCATTTGGGACTTCTGCTGTTGGAGTTACCTTTGCAGCGGGCTGGGGTGCTTTTTCTGCTTTGGGCTCAGGTTTCTTTTCTTCGATTTCCTTTTTAGGTGCTGCAGGTTTTGGTTTAGTCGCTGTTGCCGGAGTTGCCGGAGGTTTCTGGACAACCTTTTTAGCAGATCCGGAACCAATCACATCATCCAGGTCACTGAGTTCTTCAAGACAGGCAATACCAATGTTGCACATATCCCTGAGTGCTCGACCTTTGGCACGGGTGCTGGCCATCCGGATCAAATGTTTTGAAATCATTTCAGTGCAGTTGGTTGGATTTGCATCCCCGATATCTGAGAAGACTTCTCCGCTTTTACCTTCAGCCACAGCACGACAGATGGCTTCATGCCCGTTTTCTTTTGTCGGGAACTGGATCAGCTGGACTTCAAGCTTCAATAATCCCCTTTGATTGGCAAGATCCAATACCCCGGCGTACAAAACAAAATCCTTTCCCTTAATGTTTTTAATAAACCCCTCTTTGAGCTTTGGAATATTCTTTTCCAGGAATTTGGCAGATTCAACATCCTCACCAGGGGCTGAGTTTTCAACAGCCAGGATATGCTTGCAGACAAATGCAGGATCTGTTTTATGGTTCTTGGCGTAATCTCCGCAGGTGCATGACTTGAAGTTTTCAGCCATTACAATATTATAGAGGATCTTACCCTTGCTGCTCTCCACAAAGAATTGTCCGTCTTCGCTCTGCAGAACCTTTAACTGGTCAGCTTTCATGTTTCTTGCTTGAATTTCTTTTGCGGTCATTGTGATTTCTCCTGATATTTAATGGTTATTTAAAACGGGGTTCCGTCTTCATCGTTTTCAAAACCCCTCCTGTCTGTTTTGATGAACTCCAGGGAATTGCAGATTAATTGAAATGAGCTTTTCTTAACCCCTTCATCTGTTTCCCATGTGTTTTCATCCAGGGTTCCGATAATCCCGACTCTTGCTCCGGAATGCAGATACTTTTCAGTGATCTCTGCCAGACGTCCAAAACAAACGACTTTGATCCATGCTGTTTTCTTTTTGGATGCCCTGAATGCCAGTGAAAACTTAGCGATAGGGTTCCCTTCGGATGTAAAGAATACTTCAGGGTCCTGGCCTAAGTTGCCGGTTAATACAGTTTGATTCAACATACTTTTTGTCCTCCTGTTTTTGATTTGAGTTTTCTTGATATGATAAACGCCAGATATCCGGCAGATAAAATGAAAATCACTGCTGTTACATATGGCGGGAATAAAGATAGGATGAGAAACAATCCCATAATTGGCACCATCACCCCGGATAGGGAATACTTCTTTAAAATCTTTAAAGTATGGATGATGAAATGCGACCTGGTGAGTCCTGCAAATGCTATAGGGTTCTTTAAGAACCCTTTTAAATATATAGCTCTTAGCGATTTTGGGATGGTTGAATATAAGGATATCCCTACCTCTCCTGTAAGACTGATAAAAGCTCTGCCGGCACCCTTAAATTTTGTGATTATTTCTGCGGCTGATTCAAGATGTTTTATGCTGCGGATATGGGATAGAATTGCTGTGGTGCGGGGGATAGACCATTCGTTTTTTTTAACAGGTTGAAAACCAGCTTTGATTCTTCCAGGGTAAGCTTTCCTTTTAATAATTTTTGAAGGATGCCGCCATGATTAATCATTGAAAAATTTCGGAGATATTTTACCGTATTTTTCACGTAAGATGCAATGACATCAGCGAATGGTTTAGCTGAAAGAATGATACCGATGCCGGACAAAACAGCAACGATTACATCTGTTTTTTCATCCCTTAAATATCGCCAGGATTGTATCCCAAGATCCCGGATATCACCATATAAAGTAAGGTCAGATCCTATGGCACCAATCCCTGAAAATGTGTCGTAGACTCTTCCTGTTATGGCACCATCCACAATTGATTTGAATTTCTCAGCAAGAGTGTATTCAAGGCCCTCTTTGAGTTCTTTTAACTTTTGAGGATCAATGGTGTTGTTTTCTTCATAGAATTGAACCAGGTCAAGTGCCTCATCCCGGCGATTCTGGGATTGTAACTCTTGAATTTTTTGGATGGGATCAAACTGAGATCCGGTGATTTGAATAAACAGTGTGGTTCCCGATGAAATCATCAAGAGTATTACAAATAAAAGTATTAAAAGTTTAGACAGGTGTTTTTTCAATAGGCGTTTTTCCTTTTTTGGTTATGGGTTAAGTGTTATCGTTGCTTGGGTTGCAGTTTTCTGGATCACCTCCTTCCAGGTCAGATGATTTGGGTGGGATTCTGAGCGTTGGAAAGATGCCTGCATCTCTGAGTTTTTCAAAGAGAAGGGGTTCTTTTTTTGATTTGTAACGAAATTTAATGGCCAGGTAGATCAGGGCCGCAATGTTGATCCCTGTGAATACAATAAACCAGGGGTTTGTTAAAAGTTCCATTATTGAGTCTCCTTTTTGGATTGGGTTTTGGGGTTAAAAATGGCAGGTTGGATAGGTTTCTATAGTTATTTATATATATAGTTGTGGCTGTTTTAAATGGATTTTTGGGTGATTTTGGAGGTATTTGGGAGGATTTGAGGGTATATTTTGGGATTTTGGGTACAAATTTTTTTTTGAGATCGGATTTCTTTTCAAACTGTAAAAATTGGCCACTCACAGCACCGGGCCGCTGTGTTATGGATTTGAGTTGTATATTATTGAAAAAGGCGATTTGACTGGATATGAAATGATGATCTGTTAAAAATTGCAGGAAGTAACTTCAATGCTTTTGGGGGAGTATATGAGCGGATGTATAGATAGAGTCCGCTGATTGAAATATTAAAGATACCGATGCAAAGCTGAACAATTTTCATTGAAAATTTTTATCAAGGCTTGTTGCAAGTATGGTTGACTTTTGAGTTTGGGAAAAACCGCCATAATTCAAAGACCGGATTGATAGACATAGCCCACGGTATGTAATCTTTAAGATACTATGAAAAATCAAAACAGATTTTTACTAAAATTGAATCCACAATAATGAATGGAAAAAGTCATACTTTCTTTTTCGGATAAAAAAAAGAACTAATGGACTCAAAATTTGTGAAGTTATAATTGCCTATTTACAAAAAAAATAAAAAATTGAAGGAATCAATATTTATAATAAGATAATACTTATTCCTTGACGTCACTCCTGTTATTTACTAATCGTCAGGGAAGCGTTTTTTTAATCACTTTTTTCTGATCGCTGGAGGCCAAATGGAATTGTCTGCCGGTAATTGGATCACAATAATCGGAATTATTATAGCCACTTTTATTGGGGTTCTTCAAATCATTAAAACCCATAAAACAAAGAAAAATAAAATCCATATAAATCAAAAAATTGGCCCTTTTTCAAAAGGCGATCAAAAAGTTAAAATAATCAATAGCCAAATTGATAAAAATGAAAAATAAATCTGAGATAAACATTAATCAAAAAAAAGGGATGGGAGCAAATGGTACCCAGACTGTAAAAATTGATCAAAGCGAACACAAACACATACACCTGAAAGATCCAGATTATAAAAATCTTGTTAAAACACATGTCGGGAGCATAACATTTGATCCCAATAGCTTGCGGGATGTAATAGTCAGTATCGATAAGGTTACGAAGCAGATTAATAAAAACGCAACTGATTTTACCAGTGTGGATGTTGAAGAAAAAAACAAAATCAATGGACTTACTCAGTCCTTTTATGACGGATTGGTTGCCGTTCATTTTGAGCCATATTTTAATGAATTTGATAAATTTTTAAAGCTTCGCGAGAACGAGGATTTACAGAAAAAAATTGGTAATATTGCCAGTTCGCTGAATCACAAAATCTTTATAAATAGGTCAGACTATGATACATTTGAAAAAATGTTATCGCATATTGAGGATGCCTTGATTGATTCACAATATGACCAACTAAAAGGCAAGGAAACGGTGGTGAATTTGGTTTTTTATTATTTATATGCAAGTTGTTTGATCGGTAAAAAAACACAAGGGGAAAATATATGCTCGAACCCCACCGATTTATGAACTTGAATTATTGCCTTATCAATGTAACTGCTCAAATCATTGATTGTTTACTGCAAAGAAATGAGGCGACTTTGGACGACCTCCTTGCGTATGCTGTCCAAAACTATTCCGAAATTAATGAATTGGACATAACTCAGGCGATAAGCTTTCTTTTCCTTATCGGAAAGATTGAATACTGTAATGATAGTGATGTCGTCTCTCTTAAGAAATCGGTAGCAGCATGCTGAGATTGTCGAAATTATATTCTAATAATGAGAAGATATTCCCTGAAATTTGTTTCAGAACCGGATTAAATGTAATTTTTGCCAGCGTAACAAAAGGCCTGGAAAAAAAAGATTCTCACAGTTTGGGGAAAACACTTCTGGTCGAACTGATTGATTATATGTTGCTCAAACAACCAGGCGCCGAATTCTTTCTGAACAAAGATGTTTTTAAAGAGTTTATTTTTTACCTTGAATTGCAAATTTCTCAAAATTCTTTCATTACAATTCGTCGGTCACCAAATGAAAAAATTTATTTGCATACCTCTCAGAATAAAGAAAATCTGCTGTCCTTAAAAGAGACAGACTGGGAGTATTCTAAATTGGGTCTGGAGGCTGCCAAGACCAAACTTGATGAGATATTGTCACTTATCGAGATTATGAAAATGGGTTTTAGTTATAGAAAAGGTCTCCGGTATTGTCTTAGGAAACAGTCCCAGTATGAAGAGACGTTCAAGGTTAACACCTCTCGCGAACGAGATCTTTATTGGAAACCTTATTTAGCTGGCCTTTTAGGGATTGATTCAAATCTGGTTAAAGCAAAATATGAATTTAATAAAGACGTTGAAAATATACAGAACGCCATAAAAGAATTAAAAGATCTTCCGAAAGTAAGCTCCCAGGGACTCGAGGCGGAAATTGCACAGATTGAAACATCGCTTGCCAAAATGTTGGAGGAACTAGATCAATTTGATTTCAGGAAGGCTGATGTAAACCTCAACAGGGAACTTGTTGATGATGTTTCTGAAAAAATTTCTCAACTTAATGGAAATCTCTATATTTACGATCAGAGAATTTCAGCCATCAATAAATCTTTAAAAGCAGAATTCAATTTTGATTTGGATAAGATTCTTGAGATATATAATGAGATTGAATTCCACATGCCGGAAAAGTTGATAAAGTCATATAAAGAGTTAATACAACTTAATGAGCAAATGACTGATGGACGAAAAAAGCGTTTAAAAAAAGTAAAAAAGGATCTTCTTTCCAAAAGAGAAAAAATTTCATCTGAATTGAACGGTCTTAATGAAACACTTTCCAAGCTGAGCAAGATGCTCCTTGAGGAAAAGGTGTTTGACAAATACAAGTCGCTTCAAAAAATGTATGCCGCAGAAGAAGCTCGAATGGCTGTCCTCAAAGAAAGGTTGACTAAAATCGATATGGCTGAGGCGCTTAATGGTCGGCTGGATGATGCCATTGCAAAGAAAAACGAACTATCTAAAAAGATCGCACCGTTTACAAGTGTTCGTGGAAATGAACAACTGCTGAAAGCTGTGGAACTTTTTATCCAGTATGAAGGCGAAGTCTTGGGAATCGGAGCCTTCTTTTTTGTGAAGATGAACAAAGAAGGGAACCCCTCATTTAAAATTGGCTTGAAGGACCAGACTTCTGTCGCAGATGGGTTTTCTTACAAAAGGGTTCTTGCGGCTTTATTTGATTTGATGCTTCTTTCTCTGCATAAAAAAGAATCGTTTTATAGGTTTGTTTACCATGACGGATTGCTTGAAAGCCTTGACGATCGGGTTAAAAGAAGAATCTTAAAATTATGGCGTTCTGAATCGAAAAAGAATGACTTACAATTGATTGTTTCAGTTCTTGACAGTGATGTTCCATCCAATGACCAAGGGGCTAAGGAATATTTCAAGGAAGATGAGATAATTCGTGAGTTGCATGATCGGGGAGATGATGGACGGTTGTTTAAAATGCCTGCATTTTAGCTTGCTGATGTTGGGAAAGGATTAAACCAAATTATTGATAAGCTATTTTAAGAACTTCCCTATAGCGTTTTATATATAAAAAATTGACGCCAGACTTCTGGCTAAAGTCTTTGTGCTGGAGTCAAGTATCATTATCCTATTCTTTACCTTCACCGGACTTTCAAGTATCAAGAATATCAATTGTAATCTTGAGCGTTCTGGGGAAAAATATTTTTGTTTTTCGACTGGAAAATTTCTTTAGCAAGGGTGCGGATATCCATTATGTTGACCCTCGCCCTTGCTATCCATTGTCATTAGCATATATATAAAAAGTTGTTGACAACATGAACACCAATATTTGAAAATTATTAAAATAATTTTGATTGCCGCTTTCAAAACAAGATACAAGGAAAGGAATCAATGCTAATCGAAACAGGACTTTCTAATTTAAAAAAAAATAATATATCCAAAAATGATTGTGTTTTTGTTGCAAGAAAAAAAGGTAATGATGAACTTGCCCCTTCAGAAGAACTATTAAATGACTTTATGAAGGAAAAACAAATCATAGAAAATAAATTTGGTAAAGGATCTGTTGAAGCACACAACACTGCATTTCTATCTTGTGATTATGAGAATAGATTTAGAAAACAGATATTAAATGACGGCAATGCACTTAAAAAATTAGGAGCAATTGTTAAAAGATCCAAAAACGAGGATATTTACCTTGTTTGTTATGAAGGCCCGACAAAAGCGTGTCATAGAAGAATTCTTTTGAGAATAGCTGAAGAAATATTTGGGGCTGCTATTAACATTGATGGTGTTGAACCGAGGCCTTGAAATGGAGAACAATGATGGAAAAAAATGAAACAACAAACAAAAGTGGATACCTTTTGGATACCGCAGAAACAAAAATCGCCCTCGACAAAATTGCAACTGATGTCACAGCAACAGATGCTCTCGTTGAAGAGGCATTTGAACATCTAAAAAGCGTTTTTGTCAGACACTTTCGCAGCGCCATGCTGGAAGCAGGACAATATCTCATCGAAAAATTTTACAATGGCGATTATAATCTGGCAACAGAGAAAAAATTCAATAAAAATGAGTCCCTGTTACAGCTTTTTAAAAAAATTCAAGGCGATAATACCGGCAATGTCCCTGGAAAAACATGGTTGTATGATTCAATTAACCTGGCCATTGATGAAAGAAAATACTGTAAAGTTTCCGCATACGGAAAGTTGGGTCACAGTCACAAAGTAAAATTGACAAATACGGGCAATCTTCCCGAAGACACAAAGGTCAGTCTTATCGAAGAGGCCGCTGAAAAAGAATATTCTGTCAGCACTCTTCAGGAGCGAATATCCCAGGAAAAACAAAAATTGGACGGAATCACTGTATCTTTAACAGAGGAACTGAAACCAGAAATTCTGAAAACGCTCGATTTTGAAAAACTTACAACCATAAGAATTCAAACGCAAGCTCGTCTTTTAAAAGCAGCAATTGAAAAAGCTCTTTATGAGGGGAATCTTAAAAGAATCCATCAAGCTTTAAAATCAGCAGAAAAAAAAGATAAAAAACAAAATAAGGTTGCCAAAGTTGTCGGTTTTCAGGAATGGACAGAAAGTAAAAACAACGTAAATATCTGCACCGGCTGTTCTAATGATTGTAAATACTGTTATGCCAAATCCATGGCATATAAATTTAAGCAGGTTCAAGAAGGACAATGGGCGAATGAGACGATCCGTGAGAAGGATGTCGATAAAAAATATAAGCTATATGCCGGTCGGGTTGGATTCCCCACTTCCCATGATATTACTCCGACCAATGTTGATGCTTATATTCAGGCCCTTGAAAAATTATTGGATGCTGGCAATGAAATTTTAATCGTGTCGAAACCCAATCTGGAGTGCATTAAAAAAATTTGTGACGTAACCTCCGATTATAAGGATGACATCCTCTTCAGATTCAGCATCGGTTCCAGCAATGATGGTATTTTACACTTTTGGGATACCAATGCACCTTTATATGAGGAGCGGAAAGAGTCTTTAAAATATGCTTTTGATAATGGGTTTCAGACTTCTGTCAGCATGGAACCTCTTCTTGATTCCGCCAATGTTGTGACTGCTGCTACTGATTTAGTTCCGTATGTAACGGATTTTATATGGATCGGCAAAATGAATCACATAAATCCTTTGAAAAAGAAAGCCAAAGAAAATAACGATAGTCCCCTGCTTGAACAAATCGATGTTATTGAATCCGGGCAGACTGATGAAAAAATCAAGGCAATTTATGCTGAATTTCAAAGCTCTCCGGATTTGTTTAAAAAATTAAAATGGAAAGACAGCTTCAAAAAAGTTCTTGGCATAGAACCTCCAAAAGAGCCGGGGATGGATATTTAAGATTTTTGGCGCTGCAGATCCGAAAATCCTAAGTGCCATCATGTTTAGCTTTTTTGAAATTAAATGCACATCAACAACTCTTCCCCAGGGACTTTAATTTCTGGCATTTGGTCCCATACTTCCCCATTCAACTGGCACCCGTTCTTTTCTCGATGCACGCCACCCCATTGTTTGAAAAAGAAAGGCACGCCTGCAGCAATACATTGATCTCTAATATCGAGCACCCATTCCTCTTTCATGGGCCGCGCTCCTGGGCCCGATTCTCCACCAACAATAACCCAATTGATATCTGTTAAATCCATATCCGGTAAGGGTCCCAACAATGGTTCAATTGAAAGAAATTTAATCGCTGCACCTGTTGCTCGTAAGTGATCGATCCTATATAAATAATCAGCAGTTTCAACTGAGACTCCCATCCATATATTATTCATCCAGTTAAGGTCATTTCTCATTGAATAGAGCCGCTCGGACCTTTTCGTTAACGCATAAAATTGATGCTGGCCAGCTAAACTCATTGTATAAAAACAAGATTTTATAAATAAGTCTGGAACTGCATCATGGAAAAGGTCACTCATTGAATTTACAAAAACTCTTTTAGGTTCTTTCCATTTCAAGGGTTCCCTTAATAATTGTGGATGGAGGGTCACTTTAAAACCGTTTTCATATTTTGGTTTTCCGGACTTTTGAAGATCCAGTGCAATACGATAAGCGTAGCAGTGTTTGCAACCTGTACTTATCTTGGTACAGCCTGAAACAGGGTTCCAGGAATTTTTTGACCAGTCGATTATGTTTGTATTCATAGTGTTCTCCATAAAAAAAGACCGGAACTGAAATAGAACCGGTCTTTTAAATTGTTATTTTTATCTAAGCTGAAATTTTTGTATCCAAATCCATAAACGCATTTTCAGGAAAATAACCAAGATCTTTTAAGACCTCTTTATCAGGTATTTGTCTTTCAAAAAGATTATCCAAGAATTCGAATGTGACACTATCATATCCTCGTATAGCCTCAGCAATTCTTTCCTTATTTTTAATGGATGTTTTTGCAAAATATGAAATTGGTTTGTCCCACAATTTTATTTCCATTATATTTCTACCAGAGGGCAGGGTATTAATATGGATCTCACGATTATCAAAAAATTTCTTAAGCAATCCTATTTTGCTGTCCATAAACCACTTCAAGCCTAGGTCGCCTATTTCAGATTTTGATACCCCTTGTAAAAATAATCCGTCTTCAGTCCAGATAGGATATCGAAAACTTATATCCTGAAAAATTAGATGCCAATAATTATCAAACCAATTTTCTGGGTGTTCAATATGGTGCGGGTTCCTCCAATCAGAAGAATAATTATAAAATATCCCAAATTCTGCCTGTTCAAACTCCTGAAGTGAAGGCAATATTTTATGCAGAGTTTTCTTTTCACCATCCGGAATCACTTCAGCGTTCAATTGTAAAGGGAAGGGGCCATTACCAACTATATAGCGGAGCATTTTGAATATATACGTTTCAATACCACAATCATTATTTATGATAGCGAACCCTTCAGCCATTTCACCATCATATTCATATTCTCTTACTTTAGAATCAAGGTTGTCCAAAGTATAAAGTATTATTCGTTTGTCACAATCAACACCAAAACCATAGGTCAGATCTTTTATCTGTCTTGAATTTGGTTCCCCATAAATTCCATCAATGATAATTTTCTGTTGTTTCTTTGTCTTATTGTCTTTGGCCATAAAAATGACGCCATAACGGTTACCATTTTTTTCATAATTTGAAAGGATCTCTTCTACTTGAAATTGATCCGGCCCAATATATTTCAATACCTCGTTTATTCCATTGATATCGCTCAACATATCTTTAAAATTAACATTAAAATTATTTCCTTTTTTCATTATTTCTCTCCTTTTTTTATTTATTATTAAAACTCTTGGCTACATTTAGTAGAACTCCGCAGTCGCAATTTCCACCCAGTTCTTTAAACAATATGACGGTTTCTTTAACATCAATGTTTCCCAGAGACTGAAGTATATCTGTTGTCAGAGCCAAATCACCCTTGCATCTGCTGTGCAATTTCTCGTCAACATATATTGTAATGATGTCACCTAATTTTTTCCTGAAGGTGGGCCAGAGCTTGTGACTTGGGGTTAAAACTTCTTTCATGGTAGTTCTCCTATAAAAACAAAAAACCAGCTCAGTGCATTGTGACCAAGCTGGTTTTTGCGATTTTATTAAATATATTTTGATCAGATTACCTGTGCATCAAAAATCCTTAATTCTTATTTTTTTTGTAAAACAATCTAAAAAATCTCCTGTTTGATGACCACCAAATGGACCACTTTCTCTTAGCAATGACAGCCACCAGTTGACAAAATCTGGAGTAGCAGGCAATTTATTATCCATATCAAGATGATACTTTAAAACAGCAATTTCATATTCAAGTTCATGACCAACTTCTGGATTTTTTATATAATAGGGATGTTGTTGAAGTTCTTCCATTTTTTTGATAGCCAAAGACAAATTATCATCAAGGCCTGATGACCAAACATATCTCCTACCAAGAAACATAAGTATACAAGCTGCTCCTCGAATTGCTTCATGATAAAGATCCATATCCAATTCAAAAGCCTCTCTTATCTTTTCGCCTATGTTTGTTTCATGAAAAACCTTGCAGAACCAATCAGCAGCAGTATCATTATCCCATGGTTTAGTATCCCACGCTCCCATTATTTTTTCTCCCTTTCTTTATTAAGTTTTATTAGATTTTTCTGGGCTAATTTTTCTATAAAATACAAAACCAGCCTGATACTTTGACCAAGCTGGTTTCTTAAAATAATTATTGATTAATTTTAACGGGTAAGCCAAAACATATGATAAAATGCCATCCGATAATCTGCCAATTTTTCAATCATCCTTTTATTTTGCTCAAGCGGTAAATCAATAAATTCAGAGAGTGGTCTTTCATCAATCATAATGACCAATTTACAGGGTTCAGAATGAAATATAATCTTAGATCCTTCAAAAGTTTCTTCTAATTCTGTTTTCCTGTCTTGAAAGAAATCTTTAAGATTCTGTTTTTCATCTGCACTTGTCGCTTCCTTAATCAGCGCCATACCGTTTTCATCCCATGAACAGTTTGAACCCAAATCATTTGGGCGCACAAATAACCAAAGGTCTGGATCTAATCCTGGTAGATCATCACATTCCCAATCTGAAAATGGACCTGCAGGATCTGTATCATCAGCATATTGATTAAAATATGTCCAAATTTCAACTTCTTGAAATAAACTTTGAGGTGGGAGTTCCTTATAATTTGTTTGAGTCTGGTTATAAAAACCCATCATATTACTATAATGAAATAAATTATTAGAGTCCGTATCTTCTGTTGCAACTATCTCAATAAAATAACTCTCCATCTGACAATTGTTGAGAAGGTTTATGAAACTCTTGGTCATTTGTTTATTATTCATATATTCACATTCGGGTTCACCTGGATGATAAAATATGATGACCCTGGCATCTATATCCGAATTATGCTTATGCTCATATGCAATTTCACGCATTTGCGTATAAGTAGCTTCGCCCGATATTCCATAGATAAGAATTTTTTTATTGTTACCTGTTTTTGAATCAACAATTGATACAATTGAAATCAATTTGTCCTTAGACATTTGAATATTTTTGTTTTTAACAATTTCATATCCCTGAAATCCGATACTTTTGAATAATTTTTTGAATTCAGCATCTGCACTAAAATGTTTACTAAAATCAAAATTTACTTTTTCTACTGCAATTTCTTTTTCCATTTTTTAAATCTCCTGTTCTTTTAAATTTTTTTGGTTTAATTTTTCTTCTACGATTTCCCTGATAAACTCCGATTTTGACACCTCTTGAATATCCGTCACCTCTTCCAATTGTGTTAAAGTTTCTGGCGCTAACATAACGCCGACCATTACCGTGTATTTTTTCTTCTTGCTCATTTTTCGCCTCCTAAATTTGAATGGTATTTAATTTATATTATGTTCATAAGAACTACCTGTCTCAGCTCCAGAATCAAACTTGAAAATAATTGATCGTACTTATAGGCAAGCTTGTTGGATCTTTTTGTAGAACTAATCTGATTGGTTAAAAATTGCTGAAATACGGGTGATTTCTGTCAGATGGTTATAATGGTATACAACCAGCAAGAATCAACCAGAATGAAAGAATTTGAAGGTATAAAATAACCAGGGACGTTGCTTCTCTTCCCCATAAAAAAGGGAAAATATTAAACATTACTTGAACAAAAAAGATTTGAATAACTCAATAAAACTAAAGTCAGCCACTGAAAGCATCTTTTACAAAAAGCATCACACAGAAAGATTAATTTTGAGATTAATTGTTCTGGTGGTGAATTAATCCAATATCCTGTTTAAAAAGAAATATTTAACCTGAAAAATTAATAGATTAAGTATATTTCTCAAACTTTTTTGTATGTATAATAAATATTAAATTATATAAATTTTTTTCGATTACAAAGAAGTTACAAGAATTGAATTAATTACTTAATCTTTTTGTTAAAATGGGTGCTAATGTTGACATTGCTGGATTAATTTTATTTTAGAAATCTTAATTTTTCTTTAATCTTTGAATGATTTCAAAGTATATGTCCAATTATTCTCCCTTTTTATGGAGAAGAGAAGAAGCCTGCATCTATGATTTATTATCTGCTGATAGCACCAAAAACACAGACATTATTTCCATGCTTTGTTGAATTTTTAACTGGATATCCAGACCCAATAAGCGCCTTTTTAAATTCAGGTTTAGTTAGAATTATTTTCTCACCTTCAGAATCGCAAAAATATTTATACTTATCATAAACATCTTTTAATAGGAGCATGTCATTTTCATCTGCTGTGCTAAGAGTGCTTGCAATAAAATTATAAACACTGTTGCTTTGATTTTTATAATTCTGCTTCGCCTGGTTAATAGATGCACTTTCAATAAAAACATAATCTTGACATCTCAGGCTTCTATAACCCTCCAGTGCCCAGTTAAATATACCTGAAAGTTCCAGTTTTAATTTGTTGGTCATTTGCTTATCAGCGTCTTTTTCAACAAAAAGTCTATTGAATTCTATTGGATAAATTCGTCGTTCCCATCCATAGCTCAAGTCATCATTTTTAGGTATGGTGTTAATTGATAAAAAATGCTTTGCATAAGGTTTGAATTTTGAGGGTGGTTTGTAAGGTAATCGCCCAGAAATCCAATCACCCGCAACAGCAGCTTTAATTATTTCAGTGTCAAATCTCTTTTTATGTGACGATTCACTTGAAAGATTAACCATTTTACCAAACAGATCCTGAATGTAATATTCATCAGACATTTGATGAAGGTTTACATTCGCAACATTTTCCTCTCCGAAAAGATTTGTTGTGGTATTGATAAAGACTGATTTCCCGTTTGATCCTTCACCTATAAGCAGAAATAAAGCAGCAGTGGGGATATCCTTTAAAAAGCTATAACCCACAGCCTGTTTAACGAAATTAATCATATCCTGTTTTCCGAAAAATACATCATATAAAAATTTTTCCCATAAGGGACATTTTGCACCTGGATCAAACTCATAGGGTAAAAGATTTGTGGTAAAGACCGATGGGTCATGGCGTACAAGTTCCTCCTTGTTCAAATCATATAAACCATTTTCCAATGTGAGAAATCGTTTTTGATGATCATACGCTTCCAGGCTATTTATTAAGCAAGAACCTATCGCAAAGTGGATGAAATTGACCATTGCAGATTTTGGGAAAAATCGTTTAAATTTTTTTAGTTCTGATTGGCATAAAAAATTCAGCTGTTCGTCTGAGATTTGCTGATAACAATATCCATTGTATTGGAAAAAAGCTTTCTCTTTTTCAAAATACTTAAACTTATATTTCTTAACGATGTATTCGACAAAATTTACAATATTAAAACCATGATTTCCTTTATCATCCTTGGTAATAGCACCTGCAATAAATAAAGGGTCCTGTAGTTCTTCATCCGTCAAATTTGAATACTTTTTCGCGTTTTTAATGGTGGTTGCAAGGTAGTTTCCTGGAGATTTTTGCTCTCGATATTTTTCACCAATGGTGTATCTTTCAAATATCTGAGCGATTTGTGATTGTTCAAAACCCTTATGGATTAATGCTGTCACAACCGCTGAATCCGTTTCGCTACGAGTTGGGTAACTCCCGTCGTTGCCATTGAGTATGAGCTTTTTTATTTTGTCTGAAACGGGTAAATTTTCTATACTTTCATCCCAATTAATAGGAACAGGGTTCTTTGATGCTGCAGAACTCTCATTCGTTTTTTTCTTGGGCTCATCAACTATTATATACTGCTTCAGATCTTCAAAATCATAAAGTGGACCATTACTGTCAAAGACATTAACCAGCCGGGGGTTATCTAATTTGAAATTATATGTCCCAGGAATCCTAAGTACCCTGTCCAGATTCTGTGTCCCTGTATCCGCTTTTAATGCTTTTAAAAAATATCTATTGATACTTTCAAGATCATCAACACCAATGTCTTCGACTTTTACAGGATCTTTTAAAACCCAGTAACAATGGAATCCGCCTCCGCTCAAATTGGTATAGGTGGGTTTCAGATGGAAATCAATTATCGCCTGGCAAGCTTCCCCATAATCTTTGTGTTCAGGTGGTTTTTTATGTCCTTCAACACCAAAATCAATTTCTGCATGGAAGGCATTTAAATAGTGAACATTAACTTTTTTCCCTTCTTTTCCAACACGGGAATTTACACCGAAATAAATATCAACGCCCATGTTACACATTTTGTAAGTAAATTCTGCAGCATCTTTTGTGTTTGAACAATAATATTGCGTGGGAGTGATTCCCTTGAAATTCCGCAATTCAATTTCTCCATAGCCATTTTCTAAAACTCTGCCAAATAATTTTTCAAAAAAGACTTCTGCACTTTTCATAAATTGTTCTTTGTCTTCTATGATATTTTCTTTATTAATCATTGTTACCAACCCCCTGTTCCTCTTGTTCAAGTTTCATTTTCGCGGCATCACGGAACCATTCCGCCATTGAAATGTTTTTGTCATCGGTAATTTTTCTAACCCGTTCATAGTCGGCATCTGTCAGACTGATTGTCAAAGGACGTGTGTGTATTGCTTTTCTCATAGTAATTTCTCCTTAATTAAGGGTAATGAATTTAAAAGGAACTTAGCCTTTAATTAATGTTCTAAGGATGAGCTGGTGTTAGCAAACAAAGCAGTTTTTGAAATGTAGTGATGAAAGAACCTGGATTAAAACTCAATGGGATTTGGGATAACAAAAAGGGTAGCCCCCAGATTGGAGACCACCCCTTTTACTCATTTTCTTTCTCAGTTTATTATACCGCTGCTATCCTTTCTTCAGCATATTTTAAGTAGTCTTTGTCAAGTTCAATACCAAAACCCGTGATGCCTAATTCTTCAGCCACAACAAGGGTGGTTCCTGATCCCAGAAAGGGGTCACAAACAACTGTCTCACTATTATATCCAGCTAATTTAATACAATTTTCAACAAGCTGCCTTGGATAAATGGCTGGGTGATATCCCTTCTGGCTTTTGTTTTGTATTGTTTCGTATGGGATAAACCAGGTATTTCCCCTGCACCTTAAATCAAGCGAATCAGTTTTTCTTGTAATGTTGTGCTTATCCATATAAGGGACACCGATCGCTGTTTTATTTATTTTCACATTTCCATTTTTGGTGAAGTGAAAAACATATTCGAAGGTATTATTGACAAACCTATGGCTGTTGATTGGGGTAAAGTGACCATAGGTGATGATATCAATGGCAATTGATTTAACCCATATGATAGTATTTTGAAGATGAAAAAGATTTCCTAAACGGCCCATTATATTAGAAGTAAGGTATGGGTTTTTAGTTGTATTTCCTACATTTAGAAATAATTGTCGATGGTCATGTTAAATTGAGCCAAAAATGGTCATTTAAAACTGAGCCACTAGGGAATTGAACAGGGGGGACCGCAGGTTCACTCCCCCCTGTTCAACTTCCCGGGTAAATGCCTATATTGTTGGTTTTATCCGGGATAATAGTGGAGAGGTTATGAAAAAAAGGAGACCGTTTTGGACATTTTGGATTTGCACAGATCAGGCCTGACCCAGCGTGCTATCGCCAGAAAGCTGGGTATCAGCAGGAACACTGTCAAAAAGTATATCGAAACCCCAGAAAACTGTTTGAAGGCCCAGGAAGCACATCAACACAAAAGCATACTCGATCCGTATTGCGGCACGATAAAGACATGGCTCGATGAAGATGAATATTATAAAGCCACCTGGATATATGACCGTTTGGTTAACCAGGGATATGCCGGCAGCTACGAAACAGTAAAACGCAAAGTCGGGAAGTTGAAAGACCATAAACAAAAAATTGCCTACATGCGTTTTGAAACAGATCCCGGCCATCAAGCCCAGGTGGATTTTGGTGAATTCCATGTTGATCTTCCCGACGGCACTATCAAAAAATTGTATTTATTTTCCATGATCCTGGGCTATTCCAGGAAGATCTACACGGAATTCATTGAACAATGCAATATGCCAAGCTTTCTTGACTGCCATATTCATGCGTTTGAATACTTTAAAGGAGTCCCGAATCAGATCCTTTATGACCGGATGAAAAATGTATATATTGCCAAACTCGCCGGCAAGCATAAATTCAACTCAACGCTTATCGGGTTTGCGTTCCATTACGGGTTTACCCCAAAAGTTGCTCCTGCTTATGCTGCCTGGGTTAAAGGGAAAGTAGAACGGCCTTATACCTTTATCCGTGAGGGCTTTTGGCGGGGGTACGGATATGTTAATACGGCCAGAGCCAATAAAGATCTCTGGTCCTGGGTCATTAAAAAAGATGAGCGGATACACGGCACCACTCATGAGAAGATCAGTGTCCGATTTGAAAGAGAACAGCCTCATTTAAATCTTTTACCACATCAATCGTTTGACACCTCATATCGCATATACCGAAATGTGTATAAGGACTGCACTGTTCATTTTGAAGGGAATCTGTATGTCCTGCCTCACAAGCTTGTAGGAGAGCAGGTCATCCTTCGACTGAAAAAAGAGCAACTGCGTATCTTTGAAAACAATCATCTGGTTGTTGTTTATGACGTGCCCCCAACAAAGGGGAATTTGGTACAGAAAAAAGGGTTTTATGCGGCTTTGAAAGAAGATCAGGAGATGAACCGCCGTAAATATCATAGCGGTAGAAAAAGCAAAGGCCGGGCCAAACAGACGATCAGCCCGGAGAAACCCAGGTATGATATGGATGTTGAGGTACGCTCCATTCTTGAATATGAGCAGTTTATACCAGAGGTGGCCATATGAGTGATACCCTGGTAATGGATCGTATTGAATCCAACCTTGTCCGGTTAAAACTGTCTCGAATTTCTGATATTTTGTGCAGCCTTGCCAAAACAGCAGAAGAGCAGGGTAAAAGTTATCTTTCATTTCTGGATGAACTGTTGGAAGAAGAGGTTGCCGCAAAAGAGCAGCGCCGCATTGAAACTGCCTTAAAGATATCCGGCCTTCCCTATATCAAAAGTATTGATGAGTTCGACTTCACCTTCCAGCCCAGCCTGGACAAACAAAAAATCATGGGGCTTTTTGATTTGAGTTTTATCCGAGACAAAGGCAATGTGATCATTCTTGGCCCTCCTGGAGTGGGAAAGACACATCTTGCCGTATCTCTCGCCTTAAAGGCCTGCCAGGCGGGAATGAGCATTTATTTTACAAACATGGCAGATCTGATCGTCAAACTGAGAAAAGATCATGAAGATAAAAAACCCGGAAAAGGCCGCAGCTACTACAAATCCGCTCTGGTCGTTGTCGATGAGGTGGGGTATACACCCATCAGCCGTGAAGAGTGCAATCTGTTCTTTCGTTTTATTGCAAACAGGTATGAAAAAACCAGCACAATTATCACGTCCAATAAGGCTTTTACCGACTGGACCGAGCTGTTCCATGATCCCATTATTGTGACAGCCATTCTTGACCGGTTACTTCACCATAGTGCTGTGATCAACATCAAAGGAAACAGCTATAGACTAAAGGAAAAAATGGGCAACAAAGATAAAGGAGATTTATAAAATGAATCGGTGTGGCTCAATTTTGATGACCGAAAATGGCTCACTTCGAAATGCCCGTTGACAATAATGAACCATCATCCTTAAGGGTTCTTTTAGCTTCATAAAACACATCATATAAGCAAGACAGATATTCTTCAGATGATTTATTATCTTGATATGTCCTGTACTCGATGTCGATATTGTACGGTGGTGATGTAACGAAAAGATCGATACTTTTTTCTTCTAATGACGGTAATACATCCAAGCAGTCGCCAAGAGAAACTCTTTGATTTGTTCCTGATATAGTTTTGAACTTTGATGAAATATCCGGGATAGTTACCATCTTGCCAGATTTTTGCTTAAATTTATTTTTTTGCATTTTTTACCTCACAAAATTTAATTGGATTAAAAATATAAAAGGGCCTTCCCCACAATGGAGAAAACCCCTTTAAAATAAAAAAGACCGCACATTGTGCAGCCATGATTTAATTGGTTTGTTAGATGTGAATTATTTCAATGTCACCAAAATGCTGTTGAAGATATTCAGCAATATCATGGGAGGTTGGAAAGGGGACTGCATATTGGATTACACAGTCCCCTTTTGTTAAAAGTGCGATAATTTATTTAAACTGAACTGGCTGGATCACTTGTGAATAAAAGTGATAATTTCTTCTTTATTCTGATCAGCAAAATTTTCCAGGGTTTTAAACATGTCAGTATTGCCCTGAGTTGATTCCTGAATGAATGGATAAAATATTTCACACGCCTTAAGCGTATCTTGGATCAGCGATTGAAACTGTTCATTATCCACGCCAGAAGATGGCAAAATATGAAAACCTCTGAGAAATACCTTTTTTGTCTCCGGGTAATAAACCCACCTGTTTTTAACTTGTATTCTATTTGTGGTGTGGAAGAGAAAACCGATATTTGGAATAAGATTAATCTCTGGGAACCCTCCCAATTCAATCACAACGATTCTATATTCCGGTATGTAAAAGCAAATAATTGAAAAAGCTTTAGATGACACGACACACCATGAATTAAAACTCAAATCGTATGGCCTCTTCCCGACAGATTGTCTTTCCATTTCACCAGTTATTGGCAACCCTTCATTTTGAAAACACATCTGAAGGCCTGTCAGTATGATTTCATTCTCATGATTGGAAATTTTAGAAAAATTGTAATCATTTGGTATATGGTTGATTTTTTGTTGCTGGACAATTTCATACTGGCCAAATGGCACTTCAGCCTTTTTTCCCGAAATAATATTTTCCAAAGCACGTTTTGGTTCCATATCATCTTCATCCACTTTTTTTACAAGGTCGTAGACTGGAAGTGCTTGTAAGGTTAAGAGTTCAAGGGTTTTCTTGAATTGGAATTTTTCAAGAGGGCCTTTAGGAAGATAAAATATGGTAAAAAAACTTATTTCGTTTTGTTCTATAACATCAATTGCCATCGTCCCGATATTCAAAAGTTTTGCATTAATTAGATTGACCAGTTCATATACTTTTTTATGGTCATCATTTTTGAAATCATATTTAAGGCGGAACTTAATCGATATAAAGGATGCACCTTTGGGATGATGAATAGCTGTCGTTGTGATAATGTCATCAATCATAAAAGATGTTCCAAGCGTATAAGCTGATTCATCATTTTCTTCTCCAGTAATTTCATATCCTATTTCTTCAAAATATTTTTTAATAGTTTTATGTAATTCGTTCATTTTAAAAATCCTTTTTTTTTAAATAAAAAAGCTGCCAAGGGTTTAATCTCAGCAGCCTTTAAATAGTTAATTTTTTTTTACCAGGTCACACCACCGGCGTAATAGGCATCCATCAGGGCAAAATCATCACCTTTGACATAGATCTGAACCACAACAAGATCCGGATCTACTTGACCACTCTCCGTTCCATAAGCCAGTTTTACTGCTTCAAAAGTATTAGGGACCAGCCTGAAACAGATTTTATAGTTTGGTGCCTCCTTCCATTTTTTATGAAGTTTGTTAATGGGGGCCTCAACAGTGTGCCCATTCATTATTTTAGTTAAGAGCTTTCTTTTTTTGGACTTCTTGAAGTAGTCATAAGCCTCATTGATCCGATCAGCATTCCCATGGGGACCAAATGCCAGCGGGTCAATCATGAACTCTGGCCAGCCAATATCGTTTAGACCATGTGTATGGCTTGGAAATGCTGTGCTCTCCTGAAGGGGATCACCATGGATAATAAAAGGGTACTTGCCAAAGTTTTGTCCAACGTTACTTTTTTTCATTTTTTTCCTCGCAAAATTTAATTTGATTAAAAATAAAAAAGGCCTCCCCAAACAAGCGGAAGCCCCGTAAAATAAAAAAGCCGCACAAAGTGCAGCCATGATTTAATTGGTTTATTAGATGTGAATTATTTCAATGTCACCAAAATGCTGTTGAAGATATTCAGCAACCAGACGCCTGTGACAATTTGTTGCTTCAGGTTCACAGCAAAGCAGGCAGGTATGGTCTATTTGATACTCTTCAATCATGTGTTCGATTGCCCGATTCTTGATAAGCCTGTTAAAACGAAGTTCATATTCTTCCCACGGGAGGCCGTTCTTTTTACTGTCGGTAAAAAGCTCTTTTGAAGGTGCCATTAACGGAAAACACCGGTACCCAACGCCAAGAAGCTCATACAGGAAATATTCTAGATTGTCTTGTTTAAATCCTGCAAGTTGTGTGTTGTTGTAGAGACGTATATCGAAAAGCTCTTGAATTTCATTCGCTTTCAGTAAACCAAAAAATTCTTCAGCCGTTTTTTGCGTATAACCAATTGTATAAAGTTTTTTCATAGTACCTACTCCTTATTGAATCAAACGTTTATCAGCCGTTTTTCAGACTGACCATTAAAATCAGGTTTCTGGTTCCAGATCTTGCCTTCCAGCAAGCAGCCAGTTTTCTTGCCATTGACATGACTCCACTGCTTAAAGAAAAATGGGATGCCGACGTCAATGCACTGGTCACGAATATCAATCACCCATTCCTTTTTCATGAAGCGTGCCTCCCGGCCGGATTCCCCACCAACTATTACCCAGTCGATACCTGTGAGATCGATATTCGGTAAAGGACCCAGCAATGGCTCAATTGACAAGAATTTGACTGCAGCACCGGTTCCCCGAAGATGATCAATACGATACAGATAATTTTCACTTTCAACTGTTACGCCCATCCATATGTTTTTTTGCCAATCCAATTCATCCCGCATTGAATACAGTCGATCAGATCTCTTTGTTAAAACATAAAATCGATGTTGAGCTGCCAACTGCATTGTCTGGAAAATTGATTTTATGAAAGGGTCTGGGACATCCTTGTGCAAAATATCGCTCATGGAGCAGACAAAGATCTCTCTGCCTTTTTTTATTTTCAGCGGTTCTTTCAATAAGGTGGGATGACATGTCAGATGAAAGCCGGTTTTATATTTTTCTTGTCCCATACCTTTCAGCCATTTTGTCACTTTTTCAGCATAACAATTTTTACATCCTGGACTGATCTTGGTGCAACCGGTTATCGGGTTCCAAGAATATTCAGTCCAATCAATTGTACTTTTATTCATTTTCCATAGTCCTTTTTTTCAAAAAATTTAAAATACAGAGAGGGGTTCCCCAATATTGAGAAAACCCCTCTCTGAAATAAAAAAAGCCGCACAAGGTGCAGCCAATTGCCTAAACTAAATTGTAATTTCCCCTCCTTTTTTTAAATGGTTTGAATTTTTCCGGTTAACGGGTTAACGACTTTTACCGGTGCCATATTAAATTTTGGGTCATCAATCTCAGAGGATTTCTGAAATGTGATATGCTTACCGATGCTCATTGTATTGATGTAATAGCCATAATCAGGCTTATTCGGAAACTTTCTCTTAGCAATGATGCCCTGCCTTTGGAGATTATTGAGTTCTCTGTCAATAATCTGCATTGATATGATCTTGCCTCCTTTGCTGTTAGCTTTTTCAAAAATATCATCTAATTTTGCCCAGTACGTATTCCCCTTGTATAAAGTGGAAAGAACTTGGATTTTATTTTTTTGATCAATGGTAGAGCCCGTGAGTTTGCCTAAATTCATAGCTTTAACAGCCTCAAAAGTGATTATTTGAGGGCGAGTGAAATGTTTATCTTTTACCGGTATATTCCATCTTAGCAGCTGGGCCATTTGGGCATATTCCACCTTTGTTGCAATGATGGTCTCTATCGTCGCACTGGGATGACAAAAGCGAATATAGCCGTCAATCAGCTCTTCCGATGTTATTAAAGAAGGGTTATTTGTTATCGATAGTAAAGACACCATATTCTGAATCATATTAAATTTAAAAATATAATCAGTCAGCTGCTGTCTCCGAAGATCTGAGCTGATTTGATCCATAAATGGCACCTGAACTTTGCAGGGTCTAAGCCTTCCAAAGATTGTTTGAATTCTATGGGTTTCCCGTAAATCTTCCTTGGTTGGCTGCTCAAAAGTATCATAACCAATTACATCATAACTTCCCGGGTCTTGATTAGACGACAGATGTATCTTAAGAATTGCCGAATGGTCCAGGACGTTTTTCTCATCAGTGGTCTCGACACCAATAAATCCAACAGGATATTTGATACGATACGGCTTAAATCCATTACCCATCGAACTTTTATATGGTACCTGTCTGGATGCCTGCCTATTTATAATAAGACTTTGAAGGTCAGAAACAGCTTTTTTACAACCGTTTGGAGTGGTGCAAATAATCACCTTCCCCCGGAATTTGTCTTGATTCTCATATAATGGTTCCCAAGATAGCTCCTGGACTTCGATAAATGACCCCTCGGGGGCTATCTGTTTGCAAATATCCAGCAAATGATAGACAGCCTGATGATCATCCGATTGCAAAATTATTGGCAGTGGATACCACAATCGAACCGAATGTAGAGCCAAAAATGTGATTGAAGCTGCCGAGAGATTTTCGAGACTGATACCATTTTTAATAAAATGGTTGGTGGCCTTACATAAAAGCGGCTGCACAATTCCGTTGTTTTGGTCATAGGGCATTTGGAAAAAAACCCTTGTGAGATCAGCCGATGCTTTAATTTGCGGTGTTATTGAACCCTTAAAGCCGCTCAAAGCAGGAACATTCGGCGTTGCCGTTATAGGTTTGGGCTTGTTCGGAAAATACATGTTTTTCTCCCTAAATTTAAAGGATGAGGCAGCCATCCAGACTGCCCCATCGCTATCGATTTATGCCATGGAATAAGCGTCTTCTTCTTCATCCATTTTATTCATTTCATTGATATCAAGAAATGCCGAAGTCTCTGATTCCGTTTTTGCACGGGCCTGCAGTTGTATCTTCAGACATTCATTTTCAGATTTCAATTCCTCCACTTGTTGCTCCAAATCAGCGATGTGGTTGTTTTTAGCTTCTATCACCTCTTCCTGTTTCTTAGTGGTGCCTTGAAGATGGACAACCAGAAGTTTCAAATCATCAGGATCAATTCCATCAAGGTCACTGGTATCAGGAGGTTCAATCACAGGAGGAACATTCTCAGGATCAGCATCTTCATCAGGTTCGGGATCTTGCTCAAGTTCAATTTCAGGTTCTTCATCGTCGGTATCAACGTTGTCATCAGGATCATTTTCCCCAGCGCCAAGCTCAGTGGTGTCGTCTGAATCCGGATCATTGCCTTCGTCTCCAGATTCATTCTGAGTCATGTCTTGGCTATCGGTTTCAGATCCAGGAATTTCGTCTACTTCTTCAATGACAACCTCATCCGAGGTTTCACTGTCAACGGTTTCAGGTTCTTCCAGGTCATCAACTTCAGGGGCAGGGTCAGTTTCAGTGGTTTCAAAATCAGTGACGTCGTCTGAATCAGGAGCATTGTCTTGGGTATCAAGAGTTTCTTCATCATCATCTTCCGATCCACCGGCTTCAGAATTATTATCCACAGGTTCAGGGGGAATATTTGCATCACCCTGTGTTCCTGTCCCCAGATCGTTATCCCCGGGGACCTTGTCAACATTCGTTTCCGGGTTTGACTCTTGATCTTCCAGATTTTCCTGATCTCCATTCTCAGAAGGTCCGGTTACTTCATCATTATTCTCTTCAACCGCCGGTGCTTCTCGCTCAATAGGAGCAGGGATAGTCTCCTGCTTTGTTCCGATACCTGAAATATTCATGACCCTACCGTCAGAACATGTCCGGGTGGTCCCAAACTTGTAACCGTTACAAGTGAGCCTCTTACGGATTTTGCCGACATAAGGTTGGGAGGTCCCGCAGATTAGTGCAATTTGATTGTTACTGGTTTTACCGATATCAGGATCGGTCAGTGCCATGGTTACAGCTTTGGCTTTGTCAGCGTTAGTACGCCGAACCCCGTGTTCTGTGTTAGACCCTAGTGCGTGGATTAAGGCTTCTTTCCTGCCGCCCTGATGCACAATCGCAGGGATACTATCAAACTTTACAAGCTTGTAGGCCTCCAAGCGGTAATATCCATCAGCGAGAAGATAGACTTTCCCATCAGAATAGATGTCAATTGGTGGGAGTGTTATGCCTTTTTCCAAAGCCTCTGCATATTCATAAATGGTCAACTCATATGTTGTCGCGCGTGGGCGCAATCCTTCATCTGCCAAAATGTCATACGGTGAAATTTCCATAATCTCGTGTGACTCTTTTCTTACAAATTCATTCATTTTGAAAACTCCTTTTTTTTTCACTGGTTTAAAATAACAAAGGCTTGAACCCAGATGGGAACAAGCCTTTGTGAATACAAGTTGTTTGGTTTTCGTTTTTAAACGGTCATGTGTTTCACCACCTCCTTAAAATAAAAAAAGCCGCCAAAAGGCAGCACTGTCGTCGGAAAATTGTTGTCTGGGGTTATTTTTAGCTTTCAGGCCTCTTTCTTCTCGATTGAGATGCCCGTCCAGTATCTGACCCCACCGCTTTTCATTTGTGAGTATCCTTTCTGGCGCATAAGATTGCCGAACTCTTTTTTCCCCAGGGCATCTTGGCAGGCCTTATCCGCCCATTCTTGATAGCTGGTATAAAGATCACCAAGCGGAATCTTTTTGCCAGGACCAGTTTCACAGAGGTCCTCAATGAAGCCTGCAATAATATCCATCTCCGCTCGGTAATTATCAGTGGCTGACAGGATGCTATCAGGGGGATTCAAACCTTGTTCCTGCCAGTCATAACAACCTTGAACCGCCCAGGCCAGTATTCCGGGAAGCTCCTGCTTTAATTTGGCTGGCAGGCCCTTATCTATCTCGTCTGAGGAGATGGTCACGTCAAAGGGAATGATGTATATCCGGCGCCAGATGCCATTATCAACCCCTTTGATCTCCGGCTTATGGTTCGCAGCAATGATCAGCTTGAACTCTGGCTTGTATTCAAAGTGTTCCCGGTAGAGGAACCTTGCGGTTACCTGGTCGCCACCGGTCAATTGCTTGACCAAGGACTCATTGAGCTTTTTGTCTATTCCAATTTCCACAGCAGACACGAACCTGGCACCATTAAGCCTTGCGATGTCATTTCGGATCATGGCTTTTGACTGGAGCAAAGACTCTGCCGACATGTTCATGGCATACTCGCCCAACAAATCCCGAAACGCTTCAATGATCGTGGATTTGCCGTTAGCCCCAGAGCCATAAAAAATAAACAGGCACTGTTCGCTGGTTTCTCCGGTGAGGGCATAACCAAAAATCCGTTGTAGAAATTTGATTTTTTCCTGGTCACCATTCATAACCTTGTCAAGCAGGCTATTCCATTCCGGGCATCCTGCATCCTTATTATAAGGGGTTGTAATTTTCTTGGTTATGAAGTCAAAGGACTGCTGAGTTTGTAAAGCCTTTGTTTGCAGGTTCAGCGTGCCATTTGAACAGTTCAGTTGCCAGAGGTTCTTATTAAAAAGGTTGGTACTGGCCTGGATTGTTGACTCCATACTGGCCAAATCAAGCATGGCAGTCATGCGGCTTTTTGACGATGATGAGTTCGCATGCTTGGTTAAGTCTTCTTTCTGACCAGTCGATAGGTCTTCTTTTTTCGCTTCTTCGCACATGCTTTGAATGGTTTGTTTGGCCATCTGATACAACCAAGTTTTGCTACGCTGTATCGCCCATTGTCCCTCGGTATAGATCAACCAAGCCTTCAATTCCGGGCAGTACCTAATTTCTCCACCGTGCTGCTGCACGAATCTCTCTGCATTCCCTATGTCATGCAGCGGGAAATTAAATTCTGCTGTCTTTTCATCCTTTTTCGTTTTTACTTCAGGCGAATCTGAAGTGCTCTCAACTTTTGCTTCTGTCATTTTTTCTCCTTCCCGGTTTTTTGCCGGCAAACGCTGGCGTTAAAATTGTTTTGTGGAAATAATTTGTCCCAAATGTCCCAATGGGACAATTTTTTGGCATAAAAAAAGCTCGCATCATGGCTGATGTGAGCGATTAAAAAATTTTATTTCAGATTAAATTCCCCATCCCCATACAAAGGTCAATTTGATCTGTTTTGTTCTCTTTTGCTCCAGCTGCTTAGCGGCAACCTCATGCACTGAGATCATGGTAAATAATTACAAATTTTTTGTTCCCATAATATAGATATTTTGTAATATATCAAATGATATTAGTTACTTAACAACTTGAAGTTGTGAGGTGTTGTCTTTTTTTTGTTGAAGTGTGGATGCTTTAACTAATGAAGATGGTTTTTGAATTGATAATCAAATTTTCGGGATAAATATATAGTTTGTCTATTTAACGTAATCCAATGATTGACAATCCCATATGGTTTTTTTATAAGAGACGATAGGAGTAAAAGTGACAGATAAGTGACACAATATTTTTTCGGCCTTTATTGGCAGGGTTTTCAGAAGATGGGAGCGGGTTCAACTCCCGCCGCCTCCACCACCTCACTTTTTTTGGTTACGCAAAGTCAACCTCAAGTAACTGAAATAATTCAAAAAAATACAATTTGTTCAGAGAATTCCAACCATAGTTAACTGGGGTTGGAATTTGACATACCATAATTTTGTTGGTATCTATGTTGGTACGTGGTCATTTATATGATTTTAGGTACCAACAATATGCTTGAAAGCCTTTATTGCTGGATTATTTGCCCATACAAAGAAAGTACCATCAGGCAAAGGGATTAGATACCAACAAACGGAGGTGGAAAATGGGGAAATTAACATCAATGCATGTGCAGGCTGCAAAGCTCCCCCCTAACAAAAAGCAAATCAAAATATCAGATGGGGAAGGGTTGTGCCTGCTGGTTAACAAATCTGGACGGTACTGGCGGTATAATTACCGATACGGGGGTAAACAAAAAACTCTTGCTATCGGCTCTTATCCTGATCTTACATTGAAAGAAGCTCGAAATAAACATCATGCCGCCCGGTTACAACTTGACGAAGGGATGGACCCCGGCCTTGAAAAAAAACTTGCCAAAGCTACAAGATCAGCCGTTTATGAAAATTCTTTTGGTGCCCTGGCAAATGAATGGGTATCAAAACAAAATTGGACCCAGGGCCATGAACGAACGGTTCAATCTCGCTTGGATCGTGATATCCTTCCCTATCTCAAAGACCGACACGTTTCAGATATAACAGCACGGGAAGTGTTAATTCTCTGCCAGCGGGTTGAATCCAGAGGCGCTATTGAAAGCGCACACAGAATCAAAACTATTTGTTCCCAAGTTTTCAGATATTGTATCGCTTGTGGGATACTCCATTCTGATCCGGCCAGGGATCTGCGTGGTGCATTGATACCTACCAAGGCCAAACACATGGCTGCCATTACCGATCCAAAAGAAGTGGGAGCGTTGATGCGGGCCATTGATGATTATGTTGGCACTGCTGTCACCAGGGCGGCATTAAGGTTAGCCCCCCTGGTATTTGTCCGGCCTGGTGAATTGCGCCATGCGGAATGGGATGAAATTGATTTTGACCGGGAGGTTTGGACAATACCCCCGGAAAAAATGAAGGGCCGAATAAAACACATTGTTCCGCTGTCCCGGCAGGCGCTTGAAATTATCATTGATTTAAAACCAAAAACAAGCGGCGGTAAATATCTTTTCCCTTCCCCCCGTACATCTGCCCGCCCAATGAGTAACAATGGTATTTTGTCCGCCCTGCGTCGGATGGGATACAGCACGGAAGAAATGTCCGGTCATGGTTTCCGTGGAATGACTTCTACCCTTTTGCATGAGCTTGGGTGGAAAACAGAATTAATTGAAGCTCAATTGGCTCACAAGGATCCAAATGGCGTCCGGGCTGCTTATAATCATGCCCATTATTTGCCAGAAAGAGCGGAAATGATGCAGGTATGGGCAGATTATTTAGACAATCTGAAAGAGGGCGGGAAGGTTATCCCCATGAGAAAGGTGGTTCGGAATGAGTAACGATGCCAAGTATGAAAAGGAGCGTCTGTTAAAAAAAGAGTTCATCGATCTTGCTTATCCATTTTTCTTTGGTGATGATCCAAATGCAACAATGGAAGAACTTGCTCAAAAGTACGATGTTTCTGTTTCAAATTTAGACGAGATGGGACGTATTTATTACTTTAGGGAAACCCTTGCCTTTATGGCTATTCTGGTACTTGCTGGTATTGAGTGGCCCAGAAAGGAAGTGGCCCAGGCTGTTCGCCACAGGCCCCCTAAGCTACCTATTCCAGAGATATTGATAATTTATTTGTGTGATGGATATATTGAAACAAGGCTACGCAAAAAAGGCAAAAAGGGGGCACCAAGGCCAATATTTGGTAATATTGAGAATAACTTTAGGAATTTAAAAATACAAAGAGACGCTAACCTGGCAAAAAAAGATGGTCTTAAAAATCATGAAATACATGAAGAACTGTCAGAGAAATTTCATTTAACCCAAGAATCAATTGCCAACCTTCTTAGCAAACTGACTAAAGCGGATTCCGGAAAAGATCCTCTCCCTCTTGAATACGTACCCGAAAAATATAAAAAAAATCTTAAAAACTGAAGATTTAACTATTCGTAATTAAAAAGTTTTACAAACTCAAAGGGCCTGTTCTCCAATTTTTGGATGCAGGCTTTTTTTTTGTTTTCTCACATGGAAAGCGCCTTGCTGATGATGGCATAATCCAAAGTCCTATGAGATTATCTTTCCAAGTTCAACACAACCGCCCACGGGAGACCGAGGGTAAAAAACAACGAAACTTGGAGATTTAAAATGTCACTTGAAAAGAAAAAAAGTCAATTTGCCGAAGACATGCTTGTACTTACAGGCCCCATTGTAGCTCTGAATGATTTCAAAAACTATTCAGCCCTGCCTGCACCCCAAACCATGCGTAACCGGTTGGCGGAGGGGAAAATACCAAGAGAATGGTTTTTTAAGCGTGGCCGCATGACCTTGGTTGATATGAAGGGTTTCCTGCCGTATTGGGCTGAAAATTTAACCTCCTACGCACCTACTGGGCAAATTGGGAGAAAGTAAAAATGTCTCCTTTTTTTTATCCAGCAATTTACCAAATTGTAAACCAAGAAGGAACCAAAGAATGATAAGAGCAGGCCCAAAAAAAATAAAAAGCCCTGGCGGGATTGCAGCCCAGCCAAGGCAATTTTGAGCGGGAAAATCCTGGGAGGGATTCCATGCCACATCACCGATATGTTAACAATTATTGGGCGGCCGTGTCAATCCCTCCTCCTTTTTATCCTTGATATCATTCGATATTTTTTCAAAGAAATGGACAAAAACATATATGTTAAATTTTAGTAATCAAGAAGACTCCAAACCATACAAGGCATACCAGCCACCTGAGCAAGAATTTCAGGATCCCGTGGAAAAATTCCGGGAACATATGGCCCAGTATGATCTATTCCCACAAGGCCCGCTTATCCTGGACGGGAAGACCCACAGGTTTGGGGAAGATAACGTGGCCTGGTATGCCGGTTTCCATGATGGAGATTTCGTGGCGGGGTCATGTGCTGCATGGAATTGGGGGGAGGTAAAAAAAACCTTTTGCAGCAAAAAAAAAGGTGAAATGTCTCCCGAGGAAGACGCCCGGATTCAAAAACGGATAAAACAGATCAATGAAACCCAGGTAGCCGAGAAGAAGATAAAACACGCCCAGGCCAAAATCCAGGCAAACGAACAATGGAAAGCGGGCACACCCGTTGAGCCAGGCGGGCACCCATACCTTGTTAATAAAGGACTGAAACATGGGTATGGATTAAAGCTGGGCAGGGACCATTGTGGCCGTCCACGGCTGCTGGTCCCCACCATAAACGAACACGGCCAGCTTGTTTCCCTGCAATACATTGATGAAAATGGGGTAAAACAAAACCAGCCCGGGGGGGAACGGAAAGGAATGTTTTACCGAATCCCCGGGGATTTTGGAACCAATAATATAATCATTGGAGAGGGATTGGCCACGGTGGCCACGATCTGGGATGCCACAGGGGCGGATGTCATTTGTTCCTTTACTGCGGGAAATATTCCCGTGGTGGCCCCTATTATAAGGAAGATGTATCCTAACCATAACATTATCATTGCAGCCGATAATGACATTGAAAAAGAACGGCAGGGCAAGGGCAATGCCGGTAAAGAGAAGGGGGAAGAAGCAGCCAATGCAATTGAGGCAAAATTCTGTCTTTGTCCGTATGATTCAGATTTTAATGACTTGTATATGGCACAAGGTCTGGAGGCAGTAAAAACAGCATTTAAAAAAACCTGGGCTGTATCAGGAGAAGAATGGGAAAAACCAATTCCCCTAAACGAGGATCATGTTCAAACTATGGACCCTGCCATTTTGCCTGATATTGTAGGTGATATGGCAAAGGCGGTTTCGATTGAAACCGAGACACCCATAGAGCTTGCGGTCGGATTAATATTATCGGTCCTTGCAACCGCCTGCCAGGGTAAAATTATTATTCAAATTAAACCAGGATATCAAGAACCCCTTAATATATGGGTGGTTACCGCTTTGGGTCCTGCAAATAGAAAATCGTCTGTTTTAATAAAGATAACGAAGCCTTTAAACCAATGGGAAAGATGGAAACATGCAGAGCTTGAGCCAGCCATTAAACAAGATTCCATCAAATTAAAAAACCAGGAGGCAAGACTTAAATCATTACGAGGAAAATATGGGAGTGCCAACAAAGATGAATTGGAGGACATAGAAGCCGAAATCCTGGATATCGAAAACAATCTGGTGCAAGTTCCGATTTTCCCCAAGCTTTGGGCTCAAGATATAACCACTGAACACCTTGGAACCCTCTTAAATGCTCATGATGAAAAAATGTCAATCATATCAGCAGAGGGCGGCATTTTTGAAATTATCGGAGGCCGATACTCAGGTGGGGTTGCAAATCTTGATTTATTTTTACAAGGCCACTCCGGGGACCCTGTACGGGTTGATAGAGGGAGCCGTGAGCCGGTTTTGCTTGATAACCCAGCACTGACCCTTGGATTATCACCCCAACCGGAAGTATTGAGGGGATTGGCTGATAAACCAGGATTCAGAGGGAAGGGGTTGCTTGCAAGGATCCTTTATTTCTTGCCTAAATCAAACCTTGGACATAGAGGTTTGGATTCTGAACCAGTACCGGAAAACATTAAAAACAACTACAACAATTTAGTTTGTGCACTCTTGAACATTGAACACGACGAAAATGAATCAGGAGAGAGGCGGCCATATGTTTTGCATCTATCCAAGGGCGCATACCGGGAATGGTCTGATTTCTACATGACGGTTGAAAAAGACCTGCGGGAGGGTGGACGATTTGAATATCTAACAGATTGGGCGGGGAAACTCCCAGGGGCGGCGGCAAGAATTGCAGGATTACTGCATTGTGCCCAAAACCCTCATAAACCGTGGGAGCAAAAAGTTGAGCTTGAAACGATGGAGAATGCCCTTGAAATTGCCTCAATACTTTCAGATCATGCACTCATAGCCTTTGACTTGATGGGCGCAGATATATCCCTCGAAGGTGCTCGCAAGGTGTGGCGGTGGGTGAAACGAAATAGACTTGAAGTGTTTACAAAAAGAGATTGTTTCAATGCTCATCAAGGAAAATTTCAAAAAGTCTCAAAACTTGAAGAACCATTAAAGGTTTTAGTCGAACATCATTACATCCAGGAATTGACAAAAAAAACTGGGGGAAGACCTTCCATTGAATATAGTGTGAATCCTGAATTTGCAAAAAGATGGGCATGATGGGATGGCGTGAAAATATGGGAACGGAACAAGAAAAGATAAATTCTAAACCCTATATGCAAAAGGTGCAAAACATACAAAAGGTCGAAGAAAAGGGGAAAACTAAGGCTTTTGCACCTTTTGCACTTATTGTACCTAAGATTCAAAATGAAAATCCGTACCAAAACCAGTTTGATACTTTATGGGAAAAAGCAACAAACCTTGCTGATTGGATAGAAGATTCAAGCTCAACTATACCATTCCAGGAACGTGCCGCAAGGGTGCCAGAGCTTCAAAAAATGTCCATGATGCTCGACGAACTAAAACAACAAATATCCAGGCCAGGTAACAGACAAAACAGGAGTAGTAAAATATGAAAACTCGATGCAAAAAGGGAAAATCAAACCTGAAAATAAACAAGTTTAGTTATAAAACTGATATCGGGAAGGTTGCAGTTAAAATGATCGAAATCAAAATGCTTGAAGGTGGCCGTATTCACGAGACGGCAGACGATGGCATATATCACTTTTGGGAAGCAGGAAACCGCCTAAACCGGAAAAAAGAGGTTTGCTTCATTGATACTGGTATCAATTACCATGTTCGCTTACCCCAGGATTGTCGGGAGTATTGTCGGGAATGTGACCGTGACCATGGGAAGATACGTGCAATACCGGCCTGAGTCTCTATTTCTTGTCATTTATCGCCTGGCCATCTGTCGGGGCGGATCGGTGCCCATAGAAAGCCGACATTTAAACAATAAGAACAAAGTGTATATCCCCTATGGTTGGGCATGGACTGCTTCCCTGGGGGATTCCCCCTTGGTTTGAATTTAACCCGCCGGATCGCCCGGTAAAAAAATAACAAAGGATTTTATTATGGCTAAGTCAAGACGGAACCATGAACAAAAAAAGACAACGGCAATCATTACCGACCAGGATGGGAATCCGATCGTGGAGCAGGGCAAAATTTATGAAGTTGGAGATGATGGGCTTTATGAAATCTGGACCTTGGAAAATACAGTTGTCCGGAAAAAAGTTATGGGAATTTTGTAACTAAATGATCGCATCCAATCTAAAATTACAAACAAAAAAACAGGAATATTAAAAAATGGAAACTCGATGCAAAAAGGGAAAATCGAACCTAAAAATCAACAAATTTAAATACAGTGCCGACAAAGGCAAGATTGCCAACAAAATGCTGAAACTTGGAATCATTAAAGAAGGGCGAATCCATGAGACGGCAGACGATGGTATTTATTGTTTTTGGGAAGCTGGGGGCCGCCTTACCCGGAAAAAAGAGGTTTGCTTCATTGATACTGGTGTCAATTATCATGTCCGCTTGCCCCAAGACTGTGGAGAGTATTGTCGTGAATGTGACCGTGACCATGGGAAGATACGAGCAATCCCGGTCTGAGTCCCTATCCCCCTTGTCATTTAGGGATGGGCCTGGTTCGATCATAAACCGGGTAAAAGCGGGACTTGTGTCGGGCTGGACCGGTGCCCTTGGCGAACAGGATTTAAGCAAAAGGAATAAATAAACACCCCTTGGGGATAAGAGTAATAGCTATTGTTGGATGATTGCAAAGAAAATAAACGTATTTGAAAAGGAAATTAGTTATGATTTCGGATTTTATAGATAAAACAAACGAAAGAATGATGGCAGATTTAATGTACATTGCACTTGAAGGAAAATTGATTAAAGCGGATCCTAATTATGATCCTGATGATGGTTTGGAATTTTCCAAGTATTATTGTAAAGTTGATCAGCTCCTTGCCTGGAATCAAAAGGAGATCAGAGAAGATTATGAAAATGACTATAATTATTTTGTTGATTCGACAATTGAACTTTTCAAAAATATATCTCTATGGAAAGACGAAAAAGTGCGAAAAGCATGGGGAGACGATCATGATTCTTTTATGGCAATGACATTAAGTATTGATAAAGAAAAGGATGGTTTTTAATCCTTGTTTGTAACAATTCAATTAATGTTCGGTCTGGCAGTTACCGGTTTTATGCGAATGTTTGTCAGACCGAATATGAAATAATTCAGATGGGAAAGAAATTATTATGCTTCGTGGGTTCAGTAAGCATATTCTTGGAATGGAGGTTGCGAGATTAACCGTTACGGCTTTGGGCCGGAATAACCCCTTGCCCTTATTCTCAGCGCTGGCAGCCTGCGGCCTTATTTCCTCCTTCCAGGGGCGTGCCGCCTGGACCAGTTTAAACCACAATCCAAGGGGAATCTTTTGATTTTGGGCGATTACTGGAGGTCTTAGACAGTTTTTTGACAAAGATAAAAAATGGTTCGTGGTCAGGTGCGTACCTCGAACCAGAGGTTGTATTTAAAAAATATTTATTTTTTAAATACCTTTAGGGAGGGGGCTGGGCTGTGTCATTATCTTTGTCCGCAAGAAGGTCCGCGCTGCGGACCAAGATCAATCTTTGTCAGATTCACAGATTATTGAACGGGCAAGGCTACTATATTTTTAATATATTATTGAGTTGAATATGGAAACATACCCAGCCATGACGCCCTTGGCTCATATAATTGAATAATAAGCTCAAGACTGAAAAAGCTCTATATACTATATGTGGGGGTCCATGGGATTTGTCTATACTGAGCCCTACAAAAGCCAGTACACGCCCTTAAATTCAGCCTCATCCTGAGCGATTATAGACATAATAATCGCTGCTCGACAAAACAAATTTCAGTACGCTTTAGTTGCAAAAAACACAGTAGATCTGAGAATTCTATTTCTGATTTTTAAATGGAAATAATTGTTTTGTTTCTTCATCCGCTGGAAAAAGGGACTCTATTCTGAGTTCTTGAGTTGTTAAATCAAGAGGTGTTCCAAGCATTGTAATGGTGGTAAAAAAACTTGTTTCCATTGAATCTTTTTCCAGGGTCAAACTCATGATAGGAAGATTATTATCAATCTGAAAATTAATTGGATTTTCACCCGTCCTTAAAGGTGAAATATCCTCATACAATTCAAATAATTCATTATTTTGAGTTGAGATGACCTCGTCCCACAATCTCCCAAGCATGAAATGTTCTATAACAGGCCAGTCTTTAATATACTGCCTTAAACCATCTTCTGCAAAAGTAAGTCGATAAACATTATCATACTTCTTTAGTGCATTTTCTCCGAGGTAGAATTTAATAATTTGATCATATCCGGAATTTGTCATAAGAATTTTATAGGCTGTGTTGATAACCAAAGCAGGGTATGGTTCATGCATTTTTATCATTCGATTTAAAGCTTGTCGGACGATTTCCATTTTTTGTCCGTCAAAAGGTTCTTCATCAAATTCAGAAGAGTAACCTGCTGTTTTTAAAAAACCATTCCGATGTCGAAGAGGTACCTTCAGCGAATTGGCCAATTTTAAAACTAAATCACGACTCGGCTGAGACTTGCCTGTTTCTACAAAACTCAAATGTTTTGAGGAAATCCCAGCATCCAGGGCCAAATCCATCTGGCTTATTCTTTTTAATTGTCGCCAGAAACGTAAGATATCCCCTATTGAATCATCTTTTTTTATATTTTTCTTTAATTTGAGCATTAATTTTACCTCAGAGGTAATGGACTTTGTTACCTTGAATGGTACAATATTCAGAAATTAAATTCAATGATCTTATGGGTTATTATGGAACATAAATTAATTTTAAAGGGAGATAAATCATGAGTGCATTTCGAATTCTTTTAACCGTTTTTATTATAAGTATCCTTAGTATCACGGGGGTTGTGGTCTTCAATCATGGTTGGAACCTACTGCCAATCTTTTTTGGCGATATAGCCTCACTGACTTGGTCCGGACAGTTCAATTTTGATTTTATGTGTTTTCTAATGCTTTCCGGCCTATGGCTGGCCTGGCGTCATGATTTTTCTCCTGGTGGTTTATTGTTAGGTTTAATCGGTGTTTTTGGAGGCATAATGTTGCTTGCTCCGTATCTTCTTTGGGCGAGCTATAAAGCGAATGGAGATATTAAAGTGTTATTACTGGGAAAGATCAGGGCTAACATATAGATTGTAAATTGAAAGGACACCTCCTTTGAAAATATTTACCGGTAAAAAATCAGGGGGATCGGATAATTTTCAATCCCCCCTTCTAAAAATTGTCACCAATGTCTTGAAACGCCAGTACTCGCCCACATTTGGTAGGAATATAGGACCTTTTCATAGACACATTGAACACCTTTTCGTGAAATCAAAATGTGTATTAAGGAGTTTTCTTCTAATTAAAAATGTCATAAATAGAATTTGTATCTTTTACAATTTCAGATCCTGAAAATTTTTGCTTAGGATATTGATACTTGAGCGTCGGATTCGATACGTTTAAATTAATAGCACTCCCCCCCAGCCCGTATCGGGACCAATCCTAAAAGTTACAAAAAAAATGGAATGCTGTTTTTGTCACTTAGAAGGGGGAGATGTTTCTACTCAAAGTCTGAGATGACCTCATTACTGCGGTGGATTGGATATCATTGAGGTTCCCCTCTCGCAAAAAGGCTGCCGGAGTTTATTTCGGCAGCCTTTTTAGCTATGTGTAATTAAACTTGAGCAAACTATAACTTTTAAATAATTCCCAGGCAGGAAGTTACTTGCCTGCTTGGTCCGGGTCCGCCCGGAAGTTGACCTCTAATGAATTGTCTTTGCAAAAAGTTAAAGCGCTGTAAACTGGATAATCACTTGGACTTTACTTCCGACCGCCGGCATAAGGTTCCAATTGACCCGATACCAGCTATCATAGGTAAGTACCGGCAATCGGTTATCCGTAATAATTCCGCCAAAGCAATCCGATGGACATACAATGCAACCTGACGGATACTGGATCGCCTCTCCAGTTCCGTGGTAAACATAATGGGGCGTATGGGGACGAAGCACTTCTTTGTTATTGATTTCAATTTTTTCTTCTATCAAGGTTTCCATGGGAACCTGAACTGTTTCTCCATTTTTTTCAAACTTCAGCGACACTATGGCCGAGTCACCATTAAGAAAATCTTTTGGTGTGGTGGTCTCCTTCAACTCCCTGTGAGCCTTCCAGTTTTCCTTGGAAATCTGATTGCTATACTTGACCCCCATCTTGCGAATAGCTTCATCGATTTTTGGACGCGGCACATCGGTGGTGAAAATGAAAAATGCCTCCTGAGAGCCCCCCTTGCAGCCAATCCAGGCCTGTCCCCTCTGCCCCCAGTCCGTCACTGCTGACTTGGACGAATTTTTTGTAACTGTAGCACTGAAAACTATTTTCTTGCTCCCATGATCTACATTCATCCAATCTGTTTCGCCTTTGATCGTTTCAACCTCGGCGCAAATAGCCCATTGGGAAAACAAGAGTATCATCAACACTATTACACACCCTGCTTTTTTCCTAAACTTCATCGTCTGCCTCCATTAAAGTTACTATTTCTGTGAATCCTGTGACTCACTTCTATTCATTAATCTTTTGTAAACCAAGGGAACGATTGATATCAAAAAAATCATTGTCAGCCCTTTACTCGGCTTTTGCATGGTTCAAGCCTTTTTTTAAATCGTTGTTTGAGCTTCAGGCGGTTCAGATAGGTAAAAGGAGCCCTGGCAACCTTGATACCGCTACTAAGCGCCCCTTCCGGTAAAAACAGGATGTCGGCAATATGAACGGTTGGCACTACCCGGCTCAGAAACCCGGCACATCCGGCACAGTAAGTAACAAGGGTTCGATTTTCAGACTCTTTCTGGCGGAGAAGACCCCATTTTTTAGCCAGTTCAGGTCTTACAAAGCCAACGCTCCCTCCTTCCCCGCAACAGAGGGTCTTTTTTCCCCAGTGTTTCATTTCTTCGAATGGTATCCCCGAAGCAGTCAGGAGGTTTCGTACAGCGGTCTGAACGTTTGTTTCGTCTCTCATAGGACAGGGATCATGGACGACAACTTCCCTGTTCCCGAGCGCCACGACAGGCAGACCCCCTGAATCAAGAACCTCATACACGGTTTTAATGTCAAGGCCGGATGCATACTGGGTAAACATTTTGTGGCAGTTGGGACAGGCTACCAGCACCTTTTTGATGCCGTTTCCGGTCAGATAATGAAGTATGTCTCTGAACATGGATTCAAAATACGCCTGTCGCCCTATGTCGTGGCTGGGTTTGTGACAGCAGTCAAGGACAATACCCAGATGGGAAATACGCTTTTCCAGATGTTCAAAAAGTTTCCATGTAGTTTCCGGCCGGGTCCCCGGCAGAGTGCAGCCGGGGAAAAAGACGGTATCGCATCCGCTGGGAAGAGCGTAATAAGAAAACAGAGGGGAACTTCCTTTTTTTTCATATCCCAGGATGGTCTTGTATCGGGAGAAATCCATATGGCCTGAATCGACCGCTTCCCTTCGGATGCCCATAAACAGACTACCAGGACCCAGCTTTTCAGGGCATATCGCCTGGCAGAGATTGCACAGGCTGCACTCAAATGCCAACTTTTGAAACTCCGGCGTTGAAAAGTCATAGCTGTCAATCATTTCCCCGGGTGTGCCATACTCCTGGAGAAAGGCACACTGTTTTTTGCAGGCACCACAATTAGTACAGGATGCCTGCATGTGCCGGAGTGCCGTGTCGAGTCCGCGGGAAGATTTTTCCATCGGTTGAGGATGAGGAAAATAGGTGTCCACTGTATCGCAGCTTAATCTCTTGCGGTACCAGTTCAGGATCTTTTTGGTGATCAAAGGGAAAATGCCCAGCAATGCCAAAGACAGGATCAACCCGGGGGAAAGAATGCCGGACAGGGAATCAATCTTTGAGATCTGGCTGCCGGCATTAACAAAAACAGCCGTTCCGGGGAGCATGCCCAGTTGGGAAACCCAGTAAAAAGTCCATAGCCGCATGGGGGTCAGGCCCATGGCCATATTAATAATGAAAAAGGGGATGGCCGGGATGAGCCTCATGGAAAACAAATAAAAAGCGCCTTCCTCCCGGATGCCATCATTGACTTTTTTCAACCTTTCCCCGAATTTTTTCTGAACCCAGTCCCGCAAAAGATACCGCGACAAGAGGCATGCCAGGGTCGCGCCGATACTGCTGGCAAATGAAATGACAAGAGTTCCGGTCCAGGTGCCGAACAAGGCTCCGGCCGCAAGCCCCAGGATGACTGCACCGGGGAGGTTGAGCGCAATCACGGGGATATAAAAGGCCACAAACAGGACAGTCACACATAGGGGGCTCTGACTGTAAAGCTCCTGGAAACGGACCTGGGACTCCTTGATAAATCCCAGCGTCAGGTATTGTTTCAGGTCAAATGTGAAAAAAAGAATAACCAGGCCAATGATAAAAATCACAATGATAAGTTTTTTCAGATTCTGTTGTTTCGGTCGTTGCACTATGTCTTTCCGGATCAAAGGGTTATTGGATCATCCGCTTTATTTACGAAATGGTTTTCTCAGTTTCGGTTTTGTTATTGTCTTTTTTCAGTTTCATACGGCCATTCGCCCATGCCCTTTTCAAGGATCAGCAGTCGTTTTTCATCAATTCCGCCAGCCTTATAATAATCTACAGTTTTGGTGGCACCGCCGCCGCCCTTGGGACAGACCACAATGATGTCATCGGCAGAGGCTTTCAGTTTTGGCAGGATTGCAGCCAGCTTTGCTTTTTCTTCTTCGGTTTTCACCGGATAGGCATTGGTTTCAATGGAGCCTTTGACATGCCCTTTGGTAAATTGCTCCACCGGGCAGATATCCACAATGATCATCGGTGATCCGGCACTCAGACGGACATTGAGATCCTTTGCCTTGATATAATTATAGGTGTCGGCAGCTACGGCCCATGATGCGCATAGAGCTATAGCGGCCCATGTGATGAGAATCGATAGAACTCTTTTTTTCATTTTAGAACCTTTTTTTGATTTATTTCTTATTATAAGAGGAACTCCTGCAAATGATATTTCACAGAGCGAACCCGTCAGACAAAATAAGCGGAAGGCCCTTCAAGGGTGTCCCATTCGCTCTCGTGGTAGATCTTGGCGCAGACTTCAACATCAAGCCCCCTTCCCTGTTCTGTTTTTTCCTGGGTATCCCTTGGGTTGGACCCGCTTTCGGCCCAGAAAAGGTTGGCACCCGCCAATGCAGCCAGAGTGCAGGGCTCATGAGTGCAAAAACCTTTGACCGTTCTGGGTGTCCCAAGAATGCTCGCGGCTACGATCTGAGCCATGCGAAGCTCGCTGATCATGCCTCTTGCCGCAATCTCGGTACCGGGGATTTCAATGCGGCGGGCGGCCCCGCTGAATACAGGCTCAATAGAAGCAGCCAGAAGAATGGCCTGCACAAGCTCTTCAATTGTGTGCTCAGGACCTATGGGCTCCAAACAGGTTCCCACCTTGAGTCCTGCTTCCTTGAAATTGTATATGCTTTCTATTCTTTTCTCAGGAGGAATTCCGGTGTCTCTGCCTTCACGAAGACGCAGGGCGTGATATACCCCGGCGTAGCCGACATCCTTGATCCGTTTGGCCCGCTCCAGCGACTGGTCTGCCACATTAGCCACCATCACAGTTTCGGGTTTCAGATTTTTCCGGATTTCTTTTGAAATTTCAATGAACTGCCCGAAAGGGTACTGAGCCGTGGTCATGACATATACGGCATTGGCCCCATTTTCTTCATGTTGTCTGGCGTAGAATACCGCCTCTTCAGGGCTTATTCGGGTTTCGTTGGTAAAAATCCGGTTTGATCTGGCAAAGGAGCAGAACTTGCACTCGCAGGCGCAGGGGGCAAGATCAAGGGCCAGTTGGCCATGGATTTCTGCCTTTCCAGAAACAAGATTTTCGGAGATCTCCCGTGTCCGAGCCATGGTTTTAATTGCCACAGGAGAATCAGGCGGATGGGATAGAAAAAAAGTCAGTTCTTCGACTGAAAGCGGATCAGCTTGAAATGATTTCTTAATTAAGTCATCGATGTTCATGGTGTGAAAAACTCCGTCCAGCAAGGGTTATCTATACAAAAAAATCATTTCAAGTCCTGATTTAAAACAGTGGCTGATTTCTTCGATGATTCATAAAGGGAACAAATACATTAAAAGTTTTTGTCAGTAAAATTGATTCTTTCGATTTTAAGTGGATAATATATAGAATTTATCTATTTCATAGACATATACGCCAACATAAAATTCCATGCTTAAAAAATGGCATCAAATTTACATTTATCAAAACAGCTCATGCGCTGGATACATTTGTCCTTTTTGATGACGGCCTTTGGCTTTTTCTACAATGATTTCAGACTCAAATGGGGAACAATTTGTCCCATCAGTAATAAGACCCAAAATAAGCGTGTGTCCTCAAAATTTTTCCTATAGGCAATAGAACAACTTGAGGCATCATTTTTGTTTTTAAAACATTTCCAGTTTGCACACCAATCCCTGCAAATCTTTATGGAAACGGATTTTGTGTTGTTCATAT
>VMSR01000214.1 GCA_013792075.1 Desulfobacula sp. | reverse complement strand
GTAACTTCCCAAAAAGTATGTGGTAGCATCGAAAAATTGTAGACAACCGCATTCATTGGTGGTATAGCTACAATGTATGAATCCCATGAAATACATATCCGAAATCCCAGAAGATGAGATATCCCCGACGGTCAGTAAACTTATCGATTTCATTCAACAACAGGCCGAAGAATTGCAGGCACTTAAAGATGAGATCTCCCGCCTGAAAGGGCAAAAAACAAGGCCCAAAATCAAGCCCTCGAATTTAGATGGAAAGACAAAGCAATCTATAGAGGAGCGAAAAAAAAATCCTCTACGTAAGAAGAGATCAAAAACGAAAACTCTTGTCGTACATGAAGAGAAGGAACTCCATCCCGAAAATTTGCCACAAGGGTCAACATTCATTGATTACAAAGACTATTGTGTTCAGGATTTGATTTTTACCAGTTGGAATATCATGTACCGACGCGGTCGCTGGAAGACAGTTTCAGGTGAATACATAACAGCAGATCTACCAGAAAATATAAATGGGCACTTTGGTGCTGATTTACAAGCCTACATCCTGTATCAATATTATGGCTGCCATGTAACTCAACCACTGATTTTTGAACAGCTAACTGAAATGGGTGTTGATATATCCAAAGGAAAAATCAATGACATTCTTATTCATGGCAAATCGAAATTCCATGCCGAAAAAGACCAAATCCTGTCAACCGGGCTATCCTTATCAGGACATATAAATGTAGATGACACCGGGGCTCGGCATGACGGTCACAATGGATACTGCACCCATATCGGCAATGAATACTTTGCATGGTTTAAAAGTACTCAAAGCAAAAGCCGGATTAATTTTTTAAAGCTGCTCACAACCGGCCGTGACGGCTACATTCTCAATGAAGACGCCCTGGAATATATGCAAATCCAGAAATTGCCAAAAGCCGTTCTTGAGAAATTACATCCGTATTCAGGAAAGCTGTTCGAAACCGAAAAGCATTGGGCGCAGTTATTAGAATCATTGGGCATCGAAAACAAGCGGCATCTCCGTATTGCAATAGAAGGCGGCCTGATTGGGAACTTGATTCATCACGGGTATAATAAAAATATGGCCATAGTCAGTGATGATGCCGGTCAGTTCAATATTTTTCTTCATGCTCTTTGTTGGGTGCATGCTGAAAGAACGATTCATAAGCTGGTCGGATTTACCCCGAAACATACTGCGTTGCAGGAAAAAACCCGTTCAGACATATGGGGGCTTTACCGTGCACTTAAAGAATATCAAACTTGCCCAAGCCAGTCTCAGAAGAAAATATTAGAATCTCAATTTGACGAGCTTTTTACCAGGAAAACCGAATGGGTGCCCCTGAATGAGGCCCTTCAAAGAATCTATAATAACAAATCAGAACTTTTATTGGTATTGAGCCGTCCTGATATTCCTCTCCACAACAATTTAAGCGAAAATGATATCAGGGAGTACGTCAAAAGGCGAAAAATCAGCGGTTCCACTCGGAGTGATAGCGGAAAACTGTGCCGAGACAGCTTTACAAGCCTGAAAAAGACCTGCCGAAAGTTGGGGATATCATTCTGGGAATATTTACAGGACCGAATACACCATCGAAACCAAATTCCTCCATTATGGGAAATAATGGCATTGCAAATAAGCAATGCTCATGGCTAAATGAAATATTTGCTTCCACCGATTTTTTGAGAAGTTACAAATTTTTCTGCATAGGCTTTGATAGTTTGGTTCTGGGCCAGAAACCGGTAAAGGGTGGCACGCCCCACCCCCAGGACCCGGGCCGCCTTTGATTTGTTGCCTCCGGTCTTGTCCAGAGCGGCTTTGGCGGATTCCACGGTCAGCTTGCCCCGGGGCAGGGGCAGCTCAATGGCAGGGGATTCAGGCGTGTCCATGGGCATCCGGGACTGCCCGACAATATCCTTGGGCAGGTCTGCGGGCATGATTTTGTCACCCCGGGATCGGACCACGGAAAACTGGATGACATTTTTCAATTCCCTGACATTGCCGGGCCATGGGTAATCCATCATCAAAGCAAGGGTTTCAGGGGCAAGTCCGGGCACGGGTCTTCCACTTTCCTGCTCCGCCTCCCCAAGAAAATGCTCGGCCAGCAGGGGAATATCGTTCCCGCGTTCCCGCAGGGGGGGCAGATGGATGGGAATGACATTAAGCCGGTAGTAGAGGTCTTCCCTGAACCGGCCGATCGTGACCTCTTCTTTGAGATTTTTATTGGTGGCGCTTATGATGCGCACATCCACAGACACCTTTTTTTCCCCTCCGACTTTTTCAAAGCTGCCTTCCTGGAGAAACCTGAGGAGCTTCACCTGGGTTTTCAGGGGAAGTTCCGCCACCTCATCCAGGAAAAGGGTGCCCTTGTGGGCCAGCTCGAACCGTCCTTTTCTTTCTT
>VMSR01000073.1 GCA_013792075.1 Desulfobacula sp. | reverse complement strand
CTTTTGATGATCCTAAAAATTTGGATCAAATTAAGGATTACCTCATTAATCTCACTTCATTTGATTATTTAAAAGAAGCTATTAGAACAATTGGATCAGAGAAAATGCTTTTTGATGAATATATTGCGACTCAATATTATGCTTCAGGTAAATTCCATTCTGTAATGGCAACATTCGTAAATCAAAATATGTCAAGAACCGTTAAAAAATATAATTTTATAATTGAGAAAACATCAGGGTCAAAGCCTAAGGGAAAGGATATCCAATCATTTGTTTATGCTTTTCTTTCTGAAACTGTAAAAAAATTGAGTACAGGATTTTTAATGACTTATAAACTAAATGGAGATCCATGCCACCTGTTGTCATATATGAAAGCAATTTTTTACAAAGCTGCATTAACTGAGATAAATAGAATGCAGGATGTATATTTTAAATTGGAATATCGTATCAGTTATAAAACTGCGAAACAATATGTCAAAGATATTAATCAGGGAAAAATTTTTATTGGTAGTGAGATCACCGAAAAATTAAGCGTTTATGATTTAACTTCTGATATTGTTGAACTCATAACGACCCGCAAAAAACAAAACCAGAGACATAAAAAAACTGATTTTATTTCTCAGAGGGTCCTACTAGAATGCTTGCAAAAGGAGGTTTTTTTAGACGGACTCAAAAAAAACGGTCACCCTTTAAAAAAATATGGTGAAACAACATTAAAAAAAACATTACAAATATTAAAACAAAACAAGAAAATCAGTTTTACAAAAGAAAAAAATGCAATCTATTACAGACAAACAGATGTGCCCAGTATTGCGGATCAACTTACAAACTATTTTAACACCAAAAGAAAAAAATAGTCTGCTCTATCTTATTTAAAATTTCCTTCCAAAAAAATCTGCATGGCATTCGCCAATAAAAATGTAGCATCCTTTTAAGATTAAAAATCAACCCACCCAATTTATCCGTACCGTCAAATCAGGTCTTAACATTATTTTGGCAATTTCTTTATCTCTTGATTGTTGTACGTGGCCGGTGACTAAATTTTGTGACCAGGTCTTAATTCTTTATATCCTTAAAAATTTAAAATCCAAGAACCCCCAGCCTCTTCAAAGTGACCCACCTTTAGGGTGTACTCCCCTTTGAGGATCACCTCAAATATCAATTTATTTAGAAGGAGGGGAAAATGTATGATTTTAGTTTAATACCTTTAGAACAAAGGCATCAAGATTTGCCTACAACGGAATATTTCGGAAGCCCACCGGCTTATTCTGAAAAAACAAGCCAAGTCATAAAAACTTTTAATGAAAAAAAATCGGAGGATAGTGAGCAAGATGCCATAAGAAAAACAGGTATCGAAATGGCTTTACCAATTGAGACTGTCAAGGAATGCATAACCTATTCTGAATTTTTTGAAAATTCAACCCTTAGACTCTTAGCTAACGCTAAATTAATCAAGCGACAATATCAGGACATATTAAAAATTGTCCAGAGAGCTGCTTTAAAGTTTTGCCAGGATGACCTGACAGATAAAGAGATCCACCCTTGGGTCACGAAATTGGTCAAAGGGATGCTGAGCGAACTCAAAAAGCATAGCAGTTTAAACCGGAAATCCTGGATACTGGAGTGGGAGTCGCGAATAGGATACAAAAAAACAGAAGGAAAGACACCCGAAAACATCCTCAGTGCACCCAGGAAAAAAATATTTTCGTATCATCCAGGGGTGACCAGAGCATTATATGGTCCGAAGACGGCTGAAGACATTCATGGCAAACTCTATTATATCATCGAAAATCTATCCAACCTACCGCAAGTTGATACCACTTCTGTAGTCTCTTTGAAAAAAAGCATTACAAAAATTCTCCACGATTTGGGCAGTATTGGTATTGCCCTCAAGGATATAGAAAAAGAGGATTTTCAGGAGGTCGACCCATGCATAATTTAATAAATTGTTACGCAAGTGCAAATAGAAATGATTTCCCAGGATATAATTATGGTGGGTGTCTGATAACCCCTGTCGACTATGCGGCAACGGTGGCAATGATCGTAAATTCTAAAAGATGGATAAGTGCAGCCAAGCCTAATATAGTGATTCAGGATAATGGTGGATTTGTGCTTCTCTTAAGAGAACAGGCTGGTAAGGAAATACTTTTAGATGACTCAAAACCTTTAATTTATAAAAGTATTCCCAATCCAACTGTATACCATAACGTCCAGGTTGCCCGGGCAATAAATCCCAATATTTTAATTGTTACTGATTGGCCGGTAAAGCCACTTAAAGGAAAGGCGGCACAGGAGGCAGAGTTTGAAAAAAAGCTTCCCTATAATATTGATGCAGCCAATAAAACCATAGAGCTTTTAAGCAGAGATAGCCACGACATGAAGCTTTATGTGGCCTTTCAGGGTTATTCCTTAAATCATCTAAAGAAATTTTTTGGGGCCATTTACCTTGATGATTTTGATGGTGTCTCTATGCCAATCAGAGGGCAATCCCTTGAACAGACAGCTTTGTTTTTATTGAAAATTTGGCAGATGGGATTCCAGAATATGCATTTGCTCGGTGTCGCCGGATTATTTCCAATGGCATTGGCCGCATACTTTGCCCGCCATTTTTTCATTCTTGTGACACTTGATGGAAGAGGATGGAAGATAAGAGCCATGCACAGTGAATATACCAATCCTCATAATCTTCAAACAGTACATGTCGGAGAAGACGTAGAAATTGACCCAGAGGTTTATATGGATTGCCAGTGTCCAGCCTGCCGGGGACGTTCTTTTTTATATTATCAGAACCTTCCATATTATTTCAGGCGAGTTCAATTGAGTACCCATAATTTTTGGGCCATTGAAGGTTTAGGAAAGCAGCTTTTCACTCATGCCAGTTCAATCTCCACCTTAATCAAATTTTTAAGGGGAAAAACGACTCGGGTTAAGGAGATCGGGCAACTGAAAAATGCCCTCTCACTGGTTGAATCATTGAAGGATACTGATCTTGATCAGCTTGAAAACCTTTTGAAATAATGAATTGGGTGCTGCCTTCCAAAGGGTGCTCGCACATTGAACAAACAATAAAATCAATGTGCGGGCAAACAACCCAAAAAATAGATAAGGAAACAACAAATATTATGGATTATTATACAGAACTCAAATTTAAGAATGAAATACTATCAGTTGCTTATGGTCTTGGGTATAACGGGACTTCTTCTGGCAGTAGTTGCCAAGGAGAGTGCCCCAAACATGGAAGCGACAGTGGCAAATGCCTTGTAATCTGGCCTGGGATACAGGGGTGGCATTGTTATCATTGTGATGCCAAAGGTGACGTGATCAACCTCGTGGAGCATTACAAAAGCTGTGACCATGCGACTGCAAGGAACTATCTTGCTGATCGGGTAAAGATGCCACACCTTGGGCAAAGCAAGATGTCAGCCGAAGAACTGAAGCAGTTAAAAGAAGACCAGGCTGAAAAAGATCTGGTTTTTAATATGCTCACCAGGGCTGTTGAATGGTTTCACGCACAATTGGATAACTTTCCTGATATCCAAGACCATTTAACAGGTCATTACAAGTTTTCTAAAGATATCATCAAGGAGTTGCAGATTGGATTTGCACCACCGGACTTAAATCATCCGGATAATACATCTGATCTTGCCAATCATTTATTAAGGATACCGGAATTCAAAGGGAAATTACTACTTACAGGTCTTTTTAATTTTAACGATCCGAGTGGCCCTTATTACAATTATTTCAAGGGACGGATCATTTTTCCCTTTTGGAAAGACGGCAAGGTCGTGGATCTTATCGGCCGAGCTACAACAATTACGCCACAAGACAAATATGAATGCTACACAGATAAGGAGGGTAATATAAAATGGAAGAACAGCTAAAAGTACCAGATTTTATAAAATACAAGAGGGTTCGCAAGCATGATCCTGATGATCCTAAGAGCAAAAAATATATCTCAAAGCATATCGGCAACTGCATGATGGGTGAAAACTCTGTGATGGGAGCAAAAGTGGTCATAATTACAGAAGGCGCTCCTGACTGGATTAGTGCCATCGATCATGGATTTAATGCGGTATCTCCTGTTACAACCAATTTTAAAGAGGAACATCTTCCCATACTCGAACAGATGACAACAGCAGCTGACGCAATCTATATTATAAATGATAATGAAGACAATCAGGCCGGACTGCAGGGAGCCAAAAGGACAGCCAAGCATTTGAGCAAAACCGGTAAAAATATTTATCTCGTGACACTCCCCATGCCTGAAGGCAAAGACAAGATTGATCTGAATGAATATTTTTTGGACAAAACTGCTGATGACCTGAAAAAACTGATGGACGAAACAGAACCCTTTTTAGAGTGGCTGATAAAACAGCTGCCACAAAACCTGCCAAAGGCACTGCCTGTGTTCCGTGCAGACATACTTCCCATTGTCACTGGAATCGAGGATAAAACGCTTCAATACTACTATATTGGTTTGATTGTAACCCATATACCAGCCTTGAAAGAAAAGGTAATTAAAGAAGAAATTCAAGGTTATAAAAAACAGCTGAAGGAAAAGGAAAGCCAAAAACCTGATGAGCCTGTTGACCCTGAAATCTTAAAAGAAGTTGAAAAACTACAGCAAGACAAGCAGCTTGTCAAAAAACGGATTGACCTGATGCATTATGACGGAGTTGTTGGTGAAAGAAATGTTGTTGCTACTTATTTTGCCGCACTGGATTCCCGCCTATTAGAAGATCCCATGGCAGTTAAGAATAGTGGTCATTTCGGTGCCGGTAAATCCTTTACTCTTGATAAGGTCAGGTTTATATATCCGGAAGAGGCATATGTTTTTATTACCAGTGGAAGTCCTAAATCTCTTTATCATCTTGAAGAAGGCATGAAACATAAGGCTTTTATCGTTGCTGAGGCTTTTCAATTTCAAGCTGGTAACAAAAAAGATTCCGAAATTGCATATGTCGTCAGGAGCTTGATCAGCGAAAAGTGTATCCGTTATTGGGTAACTGAAAAAGATGATGATGGTAAACTTAAAACCGTTGAAAAAGTTTTAGATGGACCAACCGCTTTTATTACAACAACAATCGTTGATACAGTGGAAAAACAAATGGACGATCGCCTTCATACGGTTCATCCTGATGAATCTCCAGAGCAGACAAATAGAGTTATTAAAATGATTGCTAAAAGGAAATCTGGAAGCGGATATTCTTTGGGGAAAAAGACCATTTTAACCTGGAAAACCCTGCACAGATCCCTACAACCAGTAACTGTAGTCACACCATTTATAGAGGAGATTGCAGATTTTTTAATTAAAAACGGTAAAAACCCTATCATGGCAAGGAGAGCTTTTTCAAAAGTCTTTTCTGTCGTTGAATCCATTGCATGTGTATACCAATTCCAACGGGAAAAAGATGATAGTGGCAATATAATAGCAACAATGGAAGATTACCATATGGGCCTTCAAATAGTTGAAGAATCGTTCAAGGAAAATCTTGGCCAGCAGAGTAAGAAGGTTGAAGACAGACTTGTATATGTCGAAGAAAAAGGCCTTTTGCAACTCAATGATATGGTTGATGCTTGGGGCGTTTCAAAAACAGCAGTTTCAACCTGGGTAAGAGCTCAAGTCAAAGATGGTACCCTGGAATGGTGTGATGAGTTCGGGAAAATAATTGATGATGAACGTGAACTTAAAAAGCTCAAATCATCTGGAAAAGCTTATGTCATTGCCAATGATTCATATAAACCCACATTGATTAACGGTCTGCCCACGGCTTATGAGCTCACTAAGGACCCTGCATGGGACAAAGATGGTGCCTTGTATAAATTGTATAACCTGCAGTTAAAAGGTCATGTAAACTGTCAGAAACTGGCTATAAAGAAGGTTGAAAAAGTGCCTGTTAAAGTATCTGTAAAAATAGATCCTGATACGGACATTGAAGAAGAGCATGACCCTGGCTTATCTGCGCATGATATCTGGGAAGAAATTGGTGAAATAGATATGCGAAAGACAAGTTAAAAAGGATGTTGGGTGGAGATATTTATTTATCTCCACTTCCCCTATCAGAGAAAAATGTTAATTTGGATACAAAGTCATGGGGTATAAAGGTGTATAAAGGCCTGCTTTATACCTACCTTTATACCTGTTTTTCATATAAGTAGTTATATTTATTGTGGATTTTGTTGTGTGATGCCAGGGTATAAAGGTATAAGGGTATCTTTTGAAATTCGGCCTTTATACCTCAATTGCCAGAGGCAATACCTTTGAAAGAATTAATATATTTACAATTAAAATAATATATATTTTTAGAAAATATAATAATTTTATTTATTACAATTATAATAAAAGGGACTTATATATACAAATAGAATGATATATCCTTTTTTATTTGTATATAATTAATAATATCTTTAAAAGTAATATATTTTATATGTAATAAAAAATACTAATATTAAATTTAAAATTCAACTCTTTTATAGGCATAAGGGGTATATTTAAAAAAATACCCTTATACCTTTATACCTACAAGCAATCATACAAAATATATAACATTTTTAATTGGTTATAGAATCAACAGGTATAAAGGTCATAGGTTTATACCCCCTTTATACACCCTTATACATGTACTTCATGATGACAAAGCATTTGTACAAAAATTAAGCCTTATTCAAAAGCAATCCTTTTATCTGTAGATATGGGATAAAATCTAAAATCATCTTTTTCATTGAATCCTTTTGGCCGGTATAAAGGCATATTATTAATAATCACCCTTATACCTTTACACCTGTCACCATTCAAACAAAATCCGTTATAATTACAATCCTTTATGGAATTTTTGAGTATAAAGTTAGGTATAAAGTAGGCCTTTATACACCTTTATACCTCCCGCCTTCTAGCCAGTATCTAAAAAATTAATTCAAATTTTGTTCAAGCCCAATGTTCAGGCCTGTGTTTCCACTTTACCTTGAACATAATCAAAAAGGACT